>JAOXRV010000652.1 GCA_025800435.1 Cellvibrionaceae bacterium
CAGCTCTAGCATCATCTCATCCAAGCTACCGGACTCCTCACCCACGCGCACAATTTGCACCACCTTGGGGGTAAACACACCCTCGGCTTCCATGGTCGCGGAAATACGCTTACCCTGCTTAACCGCCGGGGGTAAGCTCTCTAGGGCGCCTTTCATATGCACATTGTCGACCGTGCCAATGGCAATATTGAGAGCCTGCAATAGTGACACGCCATTGCCAAGCAAGGTTCCCACAGTGCGAGAGAACTTGGCCATTTCGTATTTAAAAACCGTCTCGCCAAGCACCGGAGCGGAGAGCAAAAAACCGTGCCATTTATCGCGCCCAACAGGGGTGCGCAACCAGCGTTTAACATACCAAACTAGCGCCCCCACCAATAGGCCCAGCGCCCACCACCAGGTCTTTACAAAATCGCCCATGGCGATCACTGCCGCGGTCAGGGCGGGTAGCTTATCGCCCATGTCGTTAAATAGCGCCTGAAATTGGGGCACTACAAAGCCCAGCATCACCACCAGCGACAGCGCAGCCACCACCATTAGCACCATCGGATAAATTAATGCCGATACCACCCCAGCACGCAGGGCTTTGGCATTGTCCAAGTACTCGGTCAGGCGCTCTAGCACCTCGGCCAAACTGCCCGAGGCCTCACCCGAGCGGATCATACTAATGTAAAAGCTGCCAAAATCTTCCTCATAGGGAGCCAGCGCCTGGCTTAAACCCTTACCGCCTTTAACGGTGCTTAGAAAGTCCTCCAATACTGCTTTGGGGGCGGCCTCTTGGCTCATTTCAATCAGTACTTTTAAGGCTCGGTCCAGGGGCAAACCAGCGCGCAGTAATACGGTTAGCTCCTGGGTGATGTTAATTACTTGATCGCGCTTGAGCTTCAGGCTGGCGGGGACGGCGGTGACCACCGCCCCAGCATTGACCGAAACCGGGGTCAAACCCTGTTTGCGCAGCTCGCGAATGGCCAGTTCTTTGCTGGCCGCAGTAATATTACCGCTGCTCAATTTGCCATCGCGGCCGGCGGCCTTGTAGGAATACTCCGCCACTTTTAGCTACCCGAATCCACAGCGCGCAATTCCGCAGCCTGGTCTTCATCGCTTTGGTCTTGGGTTACCCGCAGGACTTCTTCAAGCGAGGTAAGGCCGTCTTTAACTTTGCGCAAACCATCCTCGTACAGTGTAATCATACCCTGCTGGCGGGCAGTTTGGTGCAAGCTGGTGGCATCGGCTCCGCCGAGAATGGTTTTGTGCATCTCGCCATCCAGAGTAAATAGCTCGTGAATGGCAGTACGACCTTTATAGCCGGTCTGCTTACAGTTGGGGCAACCGGCGCTGCGGTAAATGGTGTTTTCACCAGGGCCCATAAAGCGGGCCAAGCCATTTTTGCGCTTGGCCGCCTCATCCAGTTCAATCGGCTCGCGACATTCCTGGCATAGGGTGCGCACCAG
The DNA here is from genome assembly GCA_025800435.1 of Cellvibrionaceae bacterium. Classification (GTDB taxonomy): domain Bacteria; phylum Pseudomonadota; class Gammaproteobacteria; order Pseudomonadales; family Cellvibrionaceae; genus Pseudoteredinibacter. The sequence continues at coordinate 1,449 of JAOXRV010000652.1, forward strand.
GCGCTGGGCCAACACACCATTGACCGAGGAGGTGATCAAAAAGCGCTCCACCCCCATGTCTTCCAAGCGAGTGATGGCACCGGCTGCGGTATTGGTGTGCAGTGTGGAAAGTACCAAGTGGCCGGTTAAGGCCGACTGCACCCCAATTTGGGCGGTTTCGGTATCGCGCATTTCGCCGATCATAATAATGTCTGGGTCCTGGCGCAGGATAGAGCGCAGTGCCGCGGCAAAGGTCAAATCGATTTGGCTTTGCACCTGAATTTGGTTAATACCACGCAACTGGTATTCAACCGGATCTTCAACGGTAATAATTTTGGCTGCACTGGCATCCATCGACGCGAGGGAGGCGTACAGGGTGGTGGTTTTACCTGAGCCGGTGGGGCCAGTCACCAGGAGTACACCGTGGGGTCTGGCCAACAAGCCCTGGTAAACCGCCAGGGTTTCCTCGCTAAAGCCCATGCTCTGCAAGCTGAGCTGAATACTCTGGCGATCAAGTACCCGCATAACGATGCTTTCGCCGTGCACTGTAGGTGTAGTGGAAACCCGCAAGTCCAGCTCGTGGCCTTTTACCCGGGTCATAATGCGCCCATCCTGAGGCAGACGGCGCTCGGCAATATTGAGGCCCGCCAACAATTTGATCCGCGAGGCAATGGCCGGTGCCAAATCTGCCGCCGGCGGATCGGCCATATCCTGAATAACACCATCAACCCGATAGCGCAGGTGCAAACCATCATCAAAAGGCTCGATATGAATATCCGAGGCCGAGATATCCAGCGCGCGGTGGATAATTTGATTCACCAGGCGAATTACCGGGGCCTCGCTGGCCAGGTCTTTCAAATGTTCGACAAACTCATCGTCGCCGGAAAAATCTTCCTGACCTTCCGGCTCGGCCTCGGCATCACCCTCTTTGTACTTTAGCAGAGCCTGATTGATATCGGCCTCAAGACCAAAATCCAGCACGACCGGTTTGGCCAAAGCCAAGCTCAGCCCCTTGTTGACAAATGGGTCTTGGGGCACGGCGGCTGCAAAGCGCACGGTTTCGCCCTCAAGCGCCACCGGCACCACATTGTTATTGAGCAAAAACTCTTCGGACAAGCCGCTCAATTTGATCGCCTCTTCCGGGTAGGCTTCGCTGGGCGTTAGACGCCGCCCCAACTGTTGGCACAAGGCAGTCACTAAATCCAGCTCGGAGATCAGCCCCAGGCTCACTAAAACCTGGCCGATATAACCGCCCATTTCATCCTGGGCGGCCAGAGCGCGCTCAATATCACGACTGGATACCTTGGCACTGGCGACCAGTATCTGGCCAATTTTTTGTTGCGGCTCGCTCACATTAATTCCTAATTAAAAAGCCATTGGGGGCAAAGCTAAAGCCAAATTTGGCCTCTCGGTCTTTATCCTGGCTGTAATCGTCCGGGTATTCGGCCTGGTATTCGGCCAGCGCCTCCCAGGGCCCCTCACCCCAGCCCGGCAGCACTGGGTTGCCATTGATGTTACCATCTTCTACCACCACATAATCGCCGCTGCGGGTCACCTCGCGCAGCAATGCCAGCTCGGCCAGCACATGGGCCTTACTGTGGTCGCTATCGAGGATAAAAAACACCGGCCCCGGGCACTGTTCACGCATCTTTTGAATACGCGCTATAAGCCCGGGCTCTGCAGAGGAGCATGTAGCCAGAATAATCGCTGGATCCATCAGCGCGGCCGGGTAAACATCGGCGTGGCAAATATCCACCGATAAGACTTTTACATCGTCGCGAATGGCGCGCCCGGTGACACTAAAGAACAGAGCAGAGCCACCAAAGCGGGTGCCAAATTCAACAATCAGGCCTGGCTTTAACTGCTGCAGAATTTCCTGGTAGTTCCACATATCGGCCACGGACTTGTAACAGGGCACACCCAGATACTCGACCCCCTGCCAAACTTTATTGTCGTAATACCAGCGGTGGTAATCCTCGCAGATTTGACCATCCGATTGCTTGTCTTGCATAAAACCTCTTTTCTTAACGCCGCACCCTAGTGTACTGAGCCAGCGACACCCATACAAAACGCGCTATTGTGCCTAAATCGACCTGGCATGACCACCAATTAGGCGCCTATGGCACCTATTGCCTCCTGCAAATTCTTCACCCCAATGACCGCAATCCCATGGATCTGTTCCCCTGGCATATTGGCAATGGGCACAATCGCCCGCTTAAACCCATGCTTGGCCGCCTCGCGCAGACGCTCCTGGCCGCTGGGTACCGGGCGTATCTCGCCCGATAGGCCGACCTCGCCGAACACCACCAAATCCGTATCCAGTGGCCGATCGCGGAAGCTTGAGATCACCGCCAGCAGCAGCGCCAGGTCGGCGCTGGTCTCCATTACCCGCACCCCGCCGACAATATTGATAAACACATCCTGATCGCCAACCATAATACCGCCGTGGCGGTGCAGTACCGCCAGCAGCATATTGAGGCGGTTTTGGTCGAGCCCCACCGCCACCCGGCGGGGGTTGGCCTGGTGGCTGTCGTCCACCAGCGCCTGAATTTCCACCAACAGCGGCCGAGTGCCCTCCCACACTACAATCACCAGCGAGCCAGATGCCACCTCCTCGCCGCGCTGCAAAAAGATAGCCGAGGGGTTGCTGACCTCCTTCAGGCCCTGCTCGGTCATGGCGAACACCCCCAACTCATTGACCGCGCCAAAGCGGTTTTTACTGCCGCGCATGGTGCGGTAACGGCTATCGCCACTGCCCTCAATCAGTATAGAACTGTCGATCATATGTTCGAGTACCTTGGGCCCGGCCAGGCTGCCATCTTTGGTGACATGGCCCACCAATATCAGCACGGTACCGGTCTGCTTGGCAAAGCGGGTGAGATAAGCGGCGCATTCACGCACCTGGGAGACACTGCCGGGGGCCGATGAAATATCCGCCAGGTGCATCACCTGAATGGAATCCACCACCATTAACTGGGGCTTTAACTGCTCGGCGGTGGCCACCACCTGCTCGACACTGGTCTCTGAAAGCATCTTTAAACGGTCTTTGGGCAGACCGAGCCTATCCGCGCGCATGGCCACCTGCTGCAGCGACTCCTCTCCGGTGACATACAAGGCCTCTTTTTGCTGGGCCAAATAGCACATGGTTTGCAGCAATAAAGTCGACTTACCCGCCCCCGGATGCCCGCCCAATAGCACCACCGAACCGGGCACAAAGCCACCGCCGAGCACCCGGTCAAACTCCGCCGCGCCAGAGCTAAAGCGCGGCACATCCTGCAGGTCAATTTCGCCCAAGGTCTTCAAGCCCGAACCCGCCGAGCCCGCATAACCCTCAAACTTAGCGCCGCGCTGAGCCTGGGCGCCCGCTAGGCGCACCTCGCTCAGACTATTCCAGGCGCCACAATCCGTACACTGCCCCTGCCACTTGCGATAATCCGAGCCACACTCACTGCACACAAAGGCCGTCTTCGCTTTCGCCACTGTTCTCACCCCATCATAATGTGGGCCAGATTATACCCCCAGCGCACAGAAATAAATTAATCAAACTGGTTATCCCCATCCGCACTGACGGCAAGCCAGCACTGAATTAGAGCCTTGAGGTGGGGAAGGGCTTCTGGGGGCTTGGGAGCCAGGGATGGCGGACGAGAGCTCCAAGGACGGACTCGTGCGCCCCCCAGAAGCCCTTCCCCACCTCAAGGCTCGACACCGAAGCCACTGCATAAATCGTTGTATCAACCACACCGGTTTACTTAGAATAGGCCCATGAGCTCACCATTCGACACCGAACGCCCAATCTTACTCTCCCCCGCCCTAGGCGCCACCCTAGGCCTGGAAGAGGCAACCCTATTCGCCGTATTAGCCGAACTGGCCGACCTGCGCCAAGCCACAGCCAACGGCCAATGGCAGCTCGACCAGCAAGACGCCCACAAGCGCCTGCCCTTTTTCAGCCCCCTGGATATCGAGCGGGTCAGCAAGAGCCTGGCCGCCAAAGGCGTACTGTTTATCAGCTCTGCCCCCTATCAGCAACAGGGCCTGCTGCAATACAGCTTTAATGCACCGGCGGCTAGCGCCCCGCGCCAGGCCATGCCCATTGTCAGCGCCCCGCAAGTGGCCAATAGCGGCGGCGCCAGCTTGATTGCGCCCAACTGGCAACCCGATAGCGACACCCTGGCGCGGCTGGCCCAGCTCAATGTGGACGAGGCCTTCGCCCGAGCCCAAGTGCCCGAATTTGTCACCTACTGGCGCGACAGCGGTGAGGCCCAGCGTTCCTGGGGCGCCAAATTTCACCAACAGGTGATCCGCAAATGGCGCGAGCGCGAAACCTTCCAGAGCAGCCGCGAACAGATGCGCCCCATCGACTTCGACTGGCACCCCAGCGCCGAGGCGATGGAAATGATGACCAAACACGCCGGCATCACGCCCCAGTTTGTCGAGGATGCCATCCCCGAGTTTATCCTCTACTGGCAGGAGAAAGGCACCAGTGCCGATACCTGGAACAGCAAGTTTATCCAGCATGTGCGGCGCCAGTGGGCGCGCTACCAATCCAGCCTGGAGCACGATGCCCAACCCCAAATTTTGGCAAGCAACTGGCAACCCAGCGCAGATGTGTACGATATATTGCGACTGGCCAATATTGATTTACAGTTTGCCAAGCAACTGATCCCCGAATTTCTGCTCTACTGGCGCGAGACCAAACAGGCCCACAGCCACTGGAACACAAAGTTTCTACAACATGTAAAATACCACTGGGCCCAGCGTCACCAATTGACCAGAGCCCCCGCCACTGCCGGCGACGGCAAACCCAGTAACCGCAGCACGAGAGAGCGCAGCCTTGTCGAAGACCTCACTGACACATCCTGGTAAAGCCGAGGCGGACGAGCTGCTCGCCCGCAAAGAGACCATCAACCAGGTGTTTAGCCTGTTTCGGGTTAACTACCACAACCAGTATCACAGCGCCTTTGGCGATGAGACCCTGTTGAGCCAGGCCAAGCGCCTGTGGCTGGAGGGTTTAGAGCGCTTCGATAATGACACTATATTGCGCGGCGCCAAACGGGTACTGGAAACCTCGGACTACCTGCCCACCCTGAATAAAATGATTCGCTGCTGCGAGGGCGAGCCAGCCCAGCACGGCCTGCCGGCGGCCTACAGTGCCTACCAAGAGGCCTGCAGCGCACCCAGCCCCAAGGCCGAGGCCAACTGGAGCCACCCAGCGGTGTACCTGGCGGGCAAACAAGCGGGCTGGTTTATGCTGGCCAGCAACGCCGAGAAAACCGCCTTTCCAATTTTTAAACAGTGCTATGAAAAATACTGCGAACAGGTATTAGCGGGCAATAAACTGAGCATGCCCGAGCTTAAGGCACTGCCCGAAGAAGTGGGCGAGCCATTAAGTAAAAGCGAGAATCAAAAACGCATGGCAGCGCTGCGGAAACAGCTGGATCTATAATGAGCTTATAAGTGCCGCTGAGGATCTTGGCGGCCGCGCAAGACTCGAACAAGCTCGACACGCTTGGCCACAATACGGTAATACAAGGTGTGGCTTTTATAGGGCAAACTCCTTACCCCTTCAATCAATTCCGGCCGCTTCCTACCCAGCCTTGCCTGCTGCGCCAAAAGCACAAGCTGCCGTTTGATGCCATCTATATAGCTTGCTGATTGAGCCTCTCCCCAGCGACCACATCCGTACTGATAGATATCGCCAAGATCCGCTTTTGCGGCCGGTGAAATAACAAGCCGATAAGCGGGCAAGGGGCTTATTCCTTAATATCTTCAAACAAGGCATCCAGCGCAGCAGGGGAATTGATAGCGATGCCTTCACCTCGGTCCAGCTGATCGACCCCGACTTTTAGCTGTTGGCGCAGCTGGGCCAGTTTAACTTCGTTAATCCACTGCTCGTGAGTCTCCATAAAGCGCAGCGCTTCGCGGATCACCTCACTGGCATTGTTGTATAAGCCACTATCCACTTTGGCTTTAACCCGTGATTCGAGTTCGTCAGTTAATGAGATATGCATTCAGGTCTCCCCTAACAGGTAGCGGCCCCATTGATGCTATGGCCGAATACAAAGATTGTCAATCTTTGTATTCGGCAGACCAAGCCCTACACCTGCTGCGCCATCACCGGCCAGCGCTCGATAATTTTATCGTCTTGGTAAACCAAGATATCCCCAAACTGCAAAAACACAAACTCACTTTGACTGGGGCGCAGAAATACCCAGTCGTCTGCTTGCAACTCAACACTGTCCGAGCCGTTGAGCATTTCCTGATTGCTTGAGCGCCCGTAAATAGGATTATTTGAGAGCCCCCCAGGAGATTCGGGCTGCGCTTTCCAGTAGCCGCCGTAGGTAAAAAAGGCCTTGCGCCGATTGGGGTTCCACCAAGACATTAACTTGCCCAGCGCCGCCACGCCCGGCAGCTGGGTACTGGATAGCGCCTTGATGACCGGAGTGGCAATATAGGAAGCCGGGCGATGATCGGCCAGGGTGGCCATATCAAAGTCAGTGGGTTTAACCAAGCAAGAGCCAGCGGAGATTTCATTGTGGGGAAACTCGCCCTCATCATACAGCTGGTAGGTGGGGCTGCCGGCGGCATTGAGCACCCAATCGGGGTCTAGGCCACCGTAAACATTCACCGCCACATCCAGCAGCTGCCGGTACTTGGCCATGGCCTGATCACGATGGCCAATGGTATTGCCGGGCACTTTTGCCACATGGGGTTCGTAACCCATCAAGCCAGAGAAGCTTAAAAACTCGCTGGCTTTAATGGTCGCCAGCATTTGCTGCAGTACAGTGCCGCTGTCGACACCGCCGCGATGCAAGCCCACATCCAGCTCAATATTGATGCGCATGGGCTGGCCGATATTTTTCGCCAGGGCATCGTATTGGGCCAATCGCTCGGGGCTGTCGACCAGCCACTGCAACTGGCGCTCGGGTTTAAAATCGCCGCGCAAGGCCCGATAAAAATTGCGCGCTGCCGCCACCGGCATAGGCTTGCCAAATAAAATGTCCGCATTGGGTATCTGTTCGGCAATCTGGTTGGCAAAGGGCTGATGAAACAACATTAAACGCTCAGTGCCAGCAGCCGCCATAATCGCTTTTAACAGGCCTATAGCTGGCAATGATTTGGCGACAATGCGAAAATCAAAGCGCTTACCAATGTGGCCACGCA
>JAOXRV010000676.1 GCA_025800435.1 Cellvibrionaceae bacterium
AGAGCAGCTGTTGGGCCACGGCGATATGCTATACCTGCCCTCGGGCACCAGTGTGCCGACCCGTGTACACGGCGCTTTTGTGGACGACCACGAAGTGCACAAAATTGTGGGCGACTGGAAGCGCCGGGGCGAGCCGGCCTATATCGACGGCGTGGTCGATGACAGCGCCAATGAAATTCCGGTGCCGGGGCTTGCCACCGAAGGCGAAGAGGGCGGCGGCGATGAAGCCGACGCTTTGTATGACGAGGCCGTGGCCTTTGTTACCGAGTCGCGTCGGGCTTCTATCTCCTCGGTACAGCGCAAGCTGCGCATCGGCTATAACCGCGCGGCGCGGCTGATCGAGGCGATGGAAATGGCCGGGGTGGTCAGCGCCGCCGGCCACAATGGCAGTCGTGATGTGTTGGCGCCACCGCCACCTAAAGATTAACTTGTTCATCTGTGATTCAAGCCAGTGGGGCAAACTCTACTTAATGATGAATTTCAGTGAGATAAATACCATGCGAAAGATTAAAGCCACGTTTAAAGCCATGTTTAAAACAACTAGCTTAGCTGTACTGCTATGCTTGTGGGCGCCCCTGGCCAGTGCGGGCGAAGGTATCCCCAACTCTGCGGCCGAGCAGCTGCAAAATACCTTGGCCAAGCTTAAAACCCTAGAGGGTGAGTTTGTACAGACCTTGTTTGCCGAAGATGGTGAGCAGCTGCAAGACAGTCAGGGTTATTTTTGGCTTAATCGCCAGGGCCAATACCGCTGGGAGACCCAACAGCCCTTTGCCCAGCTGTTGATTGGCGACCGCGAGCAGGTAGTGCTGTACGACCCCGATCTAGAGCAGATGAATCGCCGCAGCTTAAACGATTCTGAGCGTCAAACCCCACTGTTCTTACTCAGTGGCAGTGTCAGCGATTTGGCCGAGCTATACGAAGTCAGCCAAGATAAAAGCGGCTTTGTGTTAAAACCCAAAGCCAGCAATCAGCAGGCCGGTTTTGTCAGTATGAATATGGCCATTAAACAGGGTGTCGTTGAACAAATTAAAGTGCTTGACGGCCTTGGCCAGACCACCCAAATACAATTGCTCAGCAGTAAATTAAACCAGCCTATCGACCCGGCCAAGTTTGTTTTTAGCCCCCCAGCGGGAACCGATATTATCGATGAAGGATGACCTTTTCGCCCCTGAGCCAGCCTATCAACCCCTGGCGGCCCGTATGCGGCCGCTGGCGCTGCAAGACTATATTGGCCAGCGGCATCTGCTCGGCCCCGGCCGCCCGATTCAGCAGGCCATAGAACACCAAAGCCTGCACTCGATGATTTTTTGGGGCCCACCCGGGGTCGGTAAAACCACCCTGGCCAAAATGCTGGCGCAACTCTCCGATGCTCACTTTGAAAGTATCTCCGCGGTGTTGGCGGGGGTAAAAGATATTCGCGCCGCTGTGGCCAAGGCCGAACAGGTGGCCGCCAGTAGCGGGCGCAAAACTATTTTATTTGTGGATGAGGTGCACCGCTTTAATAAAGCCCAGCAAGATGCGTTTTTGCCCTTTGTCGAAGACGGTACCATTATTTTTATGGGCGCCACCACCGAGAACCCTTCGTTTGAATTAAACAATGCGCTGTTATCGCGCTGCCGGGTCTATATATTAAAAAGCCTGGCCGAGGAAGATCTTGCCAGTGCACTTGAACGTGCGCTACAGGATAAACACAAGGGGCTGGGTAAACTCAATTTGCAGGTCGAACCAGACTGTCTTAAGGCCCTGTGTCAGGCCGCCGATGGGGATGCTCGTCGAGCCTTAAACCTACTGGAGATTGCCTCTGACTTGGCCGAACCCGAGCAGGGTGGCACAGTCATTAACCAGGCCGTACTGGAGCAGGTGTTGGCG
>JAOXRV010000696.1 GCA_025800435.1 Cellvibrionaceae bacterium
TTTAAACTCTTTGCGGTTTAGGCTTTGCAAATTGCCCTTGGTGCCAGACAGCTCTCGCTCCAGGCTGCGCTCACTGGCGAGCGCGGCGCGGTAGTCGGCCTCGATCCCGCGGGTGACCGATAGCACCTGCTGGTTGAGCGCCTTTTGCGCCTTGCGCAATTCAGACTCGACGGCAATCATCTTCGGGTGTTTGTGGCCATAGCGTTTGGCCAGCTCCGAGCGCTTAAGCTCAACCGCCAACAGCGATTCTTTAAACAGCTGTACGGTTTTATCGCGCAACACACCAGAGATACGTTGCAGCGCTTCGGCATTATTGCTGCCGGCGCGCTGTATTTGTTGGAAAACCCCTTCGCGGGCCAGACGCTCCTTGCGCGCCTCAACCATTTTATCCGCCACTAGGTCAATTTCCTTGCTGGCGATATCGGTACCGCCCTCGCTGCCGATCAAACCCTCGCGGTCTTTGTACTCCTGTAACAAACGCTCCGCTTGGCGCAGCTCGGTTTTGATATTGCCCATCCGGTCATTGAGCCAAGATGAAGCCTGTACGGTTACTTCGACCTTGGCCTCCAGGCCGCTTTCAATATAAGCCTGACCCAAGGCGTTGGCGACCTCGGCCGCCAGCTCTGGGTGATTGGCCTCAAACGAAACCTTGGCCAGCTGGGTTTTGCGCACCGGGGCGATCGAGATACGCTCGATAAAGCCATCCACAAAGGCGTTAAAAACTTCTGCTTCGCTGGGCTGGCGGTCGCTGCCGGGCAGGGTAAAGGGCAGCAGGCCCTTCCAGTCAAAGCCCTCTTCCTGCTGGAACTCCGGGTGGGCCTGCAGGTTTAAACTGCGAATCACTTTTTCGGCCAAACTGCGGCTTTTTAAGATTTCAAACTGGGTTAAAAAGTACTCTTGGTTAGTGCTCTCAAGGCCGTAAACCTCCTCAATCGATACCACATTAGCGTTTTGGTTTTCGATCAATAGGGTCGCGGTAGCCCGGTACACCGGCTTCATTGCAAACAGCACCAGCACGGTCAGGGTGGTTACCACCAGGGAAAAACCGACAATACCCCAGCGGTAGCGCATCAGGGTGCGCCAGTACTGACGCAGGTCGATTACCTCTTCGTTCATCAGGGCGGCGCCCTGCTGCGGGGCAGCTTGGCCCATAGGGCCATAGCTGGGGTTGATAGGCGAGTTGATAGGAGAGCTGCTCGACGCTGACATGCTATTCATTCCTTGTATATTCTCAGGCTGCCCATAATGACCGATGGGGCTACTGGCCCTTAACTTGGCCTAGAAAAAACTCTGCTCAATAATAATGATATCACTGGGTTGGATTTTAGTGCTGAGCTGGGCCTTAAACGTGGCTGCCTGGCCGCCTTTGCCTTCCCGGGTAATATAAATTTTGCTGCGGCTGGCACGCTCGGTAAAGCCTCCGGCCAGGGCCACCGCCTTTTGCAAGGTTAAGCCCGGCTGAAACGGAAAGCCACCGGGCGCTTCGACCTCGCCATTAACATAGAACTGGCGGTATTCAACCACAGTGACATTGACACTGGGGTTAATCAAGTAGCCATCGGCCAGTCGCTCGGTAATCAACTGGCTCAGTTCACCCGTGGTCAGACCCAGCACCCGAATTTCGCCGATAAAGGGATAAGAAATGGTACCGGCATCACTGAGTTTGGTCTCAATACTCAGATCTTCTTCGCCGAATACCTGAATACTCATCAGGTCGCCTGAACCCAGGCGGTAATCGGACATGCCGTCTGCCTGCACTGCAACCACCAGGGTCAATAAGAAAGCACCGACAACTGCGCCGCGCAAGAGTTGTAATACACCCATTGATGAAATCTCCATTGTCACCTTGAGCAACATTATTACACGCACACCGCCCAGGATCATTAGCTTTTATCGAATAACTGCCCACCGGTCTGCACCAGCCACAAGACGCGGCCCGCGCAGCGCTTAACGCGGCTGGCCACTTTACCACATTAGCTTGGCGGCGCTAACTCCTATCAACCGCGCCGCGAGCAGTTTGCCGCAGTTTCGCCGACCCAAAGCGGGTCATTGTGGCTTAGGGTGGGTTAACATCAGCCAAGGCGTTGACGCAGATATTGGGGTGAAAAAGCCTAAATACACCGGGGCTGTACCCCTTGAAATAAAAAATACATAATAAAGCACTAATTTTAACCGCCTGAATTAACATCCGTCCGCGATAAATCCACACTGCACCGGACCGCAGTTGCCAAACAATAAGGAACCAGCATGCCCCAGCGCCCTCTCAGTAAAGTTGTCATTCCCGTTGCCGGCCTCGGCACCCGAGTACTGCCCGCCAGCAAAGCCATTCCTAAAGAAATGCTGCCAGTGGTGGATAAACCCGTTATTCAACATGTGGTGGAAGAGGCCGCCGCGGCCGGTTTTAGCGAAATCATCCTGGTCAGTCGCAGTGGCAAAAGTGCCATTGAAGACCATTTTGACCTGCAATATGAGCTGGAAGCCGAGCTGGCCCGCAAGCACAAAACCGCCATTCTAGAGGCGGTGCAAAACACCCTGCCGGCGGGGGTCAGCGTCACCAGCGTGCGCCAGGCTAAGGCATTGGGCCTGGGCCACGCGGTGCTGTGTGCGGCACCGGTGATCGGCGATGACGATTTTGCGGTGATTCTGCCCGATATGCTAATACCCAATAAGGCCGGCCAGCAACCAGACCTAAACGCCATGGCTGAGGCCTACCGCGAATACGGCTGCGGCCAAATTATGGTTGAAGCCGTGCCAGAAGATAAAGTAGAACGCTACGGCATCGTCGATTGCGCCGGGCAGCGCCCCGCCGCCGGCCAGGTGGCCGCCATTGTGGGCATGGTCGAGAAGCCCAAGCCCAGCGAAGCGCCATCCAACCTTAGTATTAATGGTCGCTATATCTTACCGGCGCGGGTGATGGAAATTCTGCAACACACCCAGCCCGGCGCCGGCGGCGAAATACAACTGACCGACGCCATGGCCAGCCTGATTGCCGAGGGCGGTCAGCTGATGGCCTATACCATGCGCAGCCAAAGTTATGACTGTGGCAACAAGGCCGGCTTTTTAGAGGCCAATGTCGTCTACGGCCTGCAACACCCGGAGACCGCTGCCGCGCTTAAGGCACTATTGCAAGACCTTGCGCTCTAACCGCTTTGAGGATTGCAAACCATGAGCATTAGCCAAAGCCCCGAGTGGCAAGAACTGCAGGCACTGGCCCGACAACAGCGACAAACACCCATTCACCAACTGTTTCGGCAAGACCCAGAGCGGTTTGGCAAACTCAGCTTTCGCCAGGGCGAGCTGCTGCTGGATTTATCCAAACAGCATTACCAGCCCGAGATACTGACCGAGCTGATTGCCCTGGCCCAGCGCGCCGAGCTAAAAGACTGGGTACAACAACTGTTTAGCGGCGCCCCGGTTAACCACACCGAACAGCGCCCCGCCCTGCACACCGCCCTGCGCCTACCCGCCGGGGCAGCCTGTGTGGTCGATGGCCAAGACATCAGCGCCGAGGTACAAAAAAACCTGGCGCGCATGGAAGCCCTGGTCGGTACCATTCACTCGGGCCAGTGGCGCGGCTACTCCGGTGAACCCATCGACACCGTCGTTAATATCGGTGTCGGCGGCTCGGATCTGGGCCCATTAATGGCCTGCACCGCGCTGGCCGAATACCGGCCCCAAGACCCCCAAAGCCAACTCGCCCAAGACGCCAATATCGATGTTCACTTTGTCTCTTCCATGGACGGCAGCCAACTGGCCGACCTGCTGCAAGTACTAAACCCGGCGCGCACATTATTTGTGCTGGCCTCAAAATCCTTTACCACTATCGACACCATGGCCAACGCCGCCACCGCCAAAGAGTGGCTGGGAAAAAACGCCAACTGCAGCGAGGCAGCCCTGGTGGCGCGGCACTTTATTGGGGTTTCCGCCAAGCCCGAAAAAATGCGCGCCTGGGGCATACCCAAGACCAACCAGCTGGAGTTCTGGGAGTGGACCGGCGGGCGCTATTCGATGTGGTCGGCAATTGGCCTGCTGATTGCGCTGAAGCTGGGCATGAGCGCCTTCAAAGAAATGCTGGCCGGCGCCCACGCCATGGACGAACACTTTCGCTGCGCCGACTGGGCTGAAAATATCCCGGTGCTACTGGCCCTAAGCAGTATTTGGAATATTAACTTCCTCGGCATTGGCGCCCACGCTATCCTGCCCTATGACGGCCGCCTGAAAAACCTGCCCGCCTACCTCGAACAGCTGGAGATGGA
>JAOXRV010000697.1 GCA_025800435.1 Cellvibrionaceae bacterium
CTCGTATCTATCAGTTAGATAAAAAACAGGCCAAGCAAAACCCTGCGCCAGTGGCCAGCTACCCCGTCGATATGCTGCTCACCGCCGCCGATTATAGTGTGCAAAGTGGTAAGTTTGTATTGTTGGGCTATAAGCTTGGCATGTTCGGCTTTAGCAGCTACCTCTGGCAGGCGCCAATCAGTGCCGATGGCCAAGGTATAAATTGGCATAGGGCAGAGCGCTTTGCAGTAAAGCCGGGCGGTCAATGGGAGGCGGTTATCTGGGATGAGCGCAGCCAAAACCAAATTTTAATCAGCCAGGAAAACACCCAGCAGGCGGATCAGTCTCTGGGGCACATTAGCCTGCCGTAGCGGGCGTTAAGCAGGAGTTAAGCGGGCGAGCCCCGATATTAATCGGAGTCGCTCTGGTCAATCTCTAAGCGTTTGGCGCCGGGTTTAAATACTCCGGTGCCATCGCCCAAGCTTGAGGCTTGGCTTGGCTTGCGCCGCTTGCCAATATTCTTCTGGTCGCGCAATCGTTTTTTCGGCTTGCTGCGTTTTTTATCGTCGTCTTTATCGCCACTGCGCTTTTTGCCCGCAACCTTGCCCGAGCTTTTGATTTTTTTCGGGCCTTTGTATTTTGCCGGAATTTCATCGATAGTGCGGGTGCGAATTGGCTGGCCCAGTACTTGGCTGGCGCGCACGATTAAATTCCACTCATTGGCGCCAATTAGGCTGATCGCCAAACCGCTGGCACCGGCGCGGCCGGTGCGGCCAATGCGGTGGGTGTAGTCGTCGGTATTGCGGGCCATATCGACATTAATCACCAGATCAATATCGCGCACATCCAAACCCCTGGCGGCAATATCGGTAGCCACTAACACATCGATATGATTGCGGCGCAAACGGTCCATGGCGCGGTTGCGCTCATCTTGCTCCATATCGCCATGTAATAAACCCACGCGCTGATTGCTATAGGCTAAAAAGCCGCGCAGCTCGCTGGCCAGGGCTTTGGTGTTGGTAAACACCAGGGCCTTGGTAAATTTTTCATTGGCCAGCAGCCAGGCCAGCATTTGTTTTTTCTGTTGGGGGCTGTCGGCCAGAATTTTTTGCTGGGTAATGTCGGGCTGGGCCTCCGGGGTGCCGCTAATATCAATGGCCAGCGGCTCGCGCAAGATGTCCTTGGCGATCTGCGCGGTCTTTTGGTGGCGTAAGGTAGCCGAGAACAATAAGCTTTGGTGCTTATCACCACATTGCTCGACAATGTGAGTGACATCTTCGCTAAAGCCCATGTCCAACATGCGGTCGGCTTCGTCCAATACCAGTATTTCAAGGTCTTTTAGATCGGTATTGCCCTTGTCGATATGCTCAACCAGGCGCCCGGGGGTGGCGATAATAATCTCTGGGTTTTTACGCAGTACCGCTTTTTGGTATTTAAACTCGGCGCCACCGGCGATTACCGCCGCTTCAATTTTGCAATGCTTATTGAGTAGGGTGGCCTGTTTTAATACCTGCCGCGCCAGCTCCCGGGTGGGGGTTAAAATTAGCGCGCGGGTACCGGTCTTAGGCGAGTCGCTGGCCAGCAAGCGCTGGTAGATAGGCAGTAAAAAAGCCAGGGTTTTGCCGCTGCCGGTGGCGGCGCTAACCAGTAGATCGCGCCCTGCCAGGGTGGCGGGAATGGTCTCGGCCTGTACCGCGGT
>JAOXRV010000698.1 GCA_025800435.1 Cellvibrionaceae bacterium
TATGCTATCGCCAAACACTGCGCCGATACCCCAGACCAGAAGCAAGTAACAGGCCACCAAAAGGGCGATTGTCAGGCCAATCCCACGCAACAGGACGCCCTGAAAACGCCTGTCGCCCAGTTGTTCCAGTGCTTTGAAAAATGCATCGAGTATCATGTGTCGACCCAGGAAACGATATCATCCAGATTGGGGCGGGGGCGTTCGGGGGGCGTTGCTTTCTCGGTGCCTATATGAATGAACCCCGCTACGCGTTCATGGTGTTCCAGACCTAGGCCGACTTCTACGAAGTCCCGGTCATGTGAGGCCCAGCCGCTCAGCCAGTTTGCCCCCCAGCCAGAGGCCAATGCAGCGTTTAAGAGGCTTAGGCAGGCCGCGCCGGCAGAGTAGGTCTGCTCTATGCTTGGGATTTTGGCCGAGGCTTTGGGGCTCTCGATCACGGCCACCACCAGGTTTGCATCTGCAAACTGAGATTTCATTTTCGCGATGTCTTCGGAGGGTTTGCCAATC
>JAOXRV010000703.1 GCA_025800435.1 Cellvibrionaceae bacterium
GCTGACCGGAATGCCCATGCGAAAAATTGACTTGGCGAATAGATTATTCGCACTGGCCGAGCCGGTGCCGTTTACATTGGCAAATTTAATAACAAAATCGTTGAGGGCGTTTAGCGGTTTAGTGGTATTGCTCATTGCTTACACCCCCGCCTTGGCCATTTCAAAGCTAAACTTCTGCATATCCCAAGCGGCGGTTGGGCAGCGCTCGGCACACAGGCCACAGTGCAGGCAGACGTTCTCGTCTTTTACCATTACCCGGCCGGTTTTTAAGTTACCCTCGGAAACCAACAGGTCTTGCTCGACATTGGTAGCCGGTACGATTAAGCGGCCACGCAGATCTTCTTCCTCGCCGTTATCGACAAAGTTAATGCAGTTGGTGGGGCAGATATCGGTACAGGCATCGCACTCGATACACTTATCTTCGGTGAAGACGGTTTGGGCATCGCAATTCAAGCAGCGCTGTGCCTCGGCAAAGGCCAGCTGTTCATCGTAGCCTAGCTCCACTTCCAGTAGACGGTCTTTAATCGAGGTTTCGACCTCGGCGTGGGGCACTGCGTAGCGCACATCTTCGACCACACCGTTATCGTAGCTCCACTCATGAATACCCATCTTCTGGGAGACCAAATTGGTGTGGGGATCGGGGCGCTCGGTTTTTACCGACTTGCCCTGTAAGAATAAATCCATAGACACCGCCGCCTGATGGGCCTGGGCCACGGCGGTAATCACATTGGCGGGGCCAAAGGCCGCATCGCCACCAAAGAAAACTTTATCGTTAGTGGACTGGAAGGTGTCTGGGTCCAGTAGCGGCATATCCCATTTGCCAAACTCCAGACCGAGATCGCGCTCGATCCAGGGAAAGGCATTGTCCTGGCCGATGGCGATACAGACATCGTCGCACTCGATCAATACCGGCTCTTGGCCCAGTGAAACCAGACTGCGCTTACCGCTTTCGTCGTAAACCGCTTCGACTCGGTCGAACTTCATACCGACCAGCTTGCCCGCTTCTGTTACGAATTCTAGCGGCACGTGGTTTTCATAGATGGGAATACCTTCGCGCTCGGCATCTTCGATCTCCCAGGGCGAGGCTTTCATTTCGGTTTTGGGGCTGCGCACCACCACATTAACCTGCTCCGCGCCTAAACGCAGTGCGGTACGACAGCAGTCCATGGCGGTGTTACCACCGCCGAGCACAATGACTTTTTTACCGACTTTATCGGTGTGTTCAAACGCTACATTGGCCAGCCACTCGATCCCCAGGTGAATATTGGCAGTGCCCTCCTCCCGGCCCGGCAGCTTAAGGTCGCGGCCGCGGGGGGCGCCGGTGCCGATAAATACCGCGTCGTAGTCTCTAGCCAAAATAGCCTTGAGGCTATCGACATAGGTGCTGAACTGGGTGATGACCCCCATATCGAGGATATAGTTAACCTCTTGGTTCAACACATCCGCCGGCAGGCGGAAGGATGGAATCTGGCTGCGCATAAAGCCTCCTCCCAGAGGCTGGTCATCGTATAGATGCACCTCATAGCCCAGCGGCATTAAATCACGGGCCACGGTCAGCGAGGCCGGGCCACCGCCAATCAGGGCTACTTTTTTGCCGTTCTTGTGGGTGGGAATCTCGGGCATGCGCGCGGCAACTTCTGCCGCCTCCTTATTATCGGCGGCAACCCGCTTAAGGCGGCAGATGGCGACCGGCTCATCCTCGACCCGGCCACGACGGCAGGCAGGTTCACAGGGGCGGTCGCAGGTGCGGCCCAATACCCCCGGGAACACATTGGATTCCCAATTGATCATATAGGCATCGGTATAGCGACCGGCGGCAATCAATCGAATATATTCTGGCACAGGGGTATGCGCCGGGCAGGCGTACTGGCAATCCACTACTTTGTGGTAGTGGTGCCCGTCTTGGGTATCTGTAGGCTTCAAAACTGGTTCCAAATACTGCTGTTCAGGCTAAACTCCCGGTCCCGCCCCCTTGTGAGAGTGCTTTGGCGACCGGCCTATGGGCCGCTGGCAGCCACTTTGGTGGCCCGGCCTCTAATATTCGTGTGCCAGTGGCATGGAGCTGCCGACTGACGCTGCGCTTCCCTGCACAATGTGTTGTTATCTTTTAATGGTTGGGCGTTACGAACAAGCCCTGTTTTCAGATCCCGCTTGGGGCCAAGCTGTGCCCATACCAGGCTAACACTTGAGAAAACTGTCACAGTTTAGTGGATTCCGGGGTAAAAAGGACAGGCCATTTGCGACAAATTACTGATTTGGACTACCTTTTTGGGGCTGCCTGGGGCTGCCCACTGCTTTACCTGGCTTGCGCTGGCTGGCGCGAATTACAGAGTTTGGCGCAGCTGCCGCTAAGCTTTAAACTAAAGTCTTATATGCACAGGGCGCACAGGGTAAACGCACATGGAAATGGCTGACTATTTGAGTTTAAT
>JAOXRV010000706.1 GCA_025800435.1 Cellvibrionaceae bacterium
ATTGCCGGGCTTAACCAGGCCATCGATAAAGCCCTGGGCGAGATGGCCCAGGTCAATAACCCCACCGGCGAAGTGCCCCCTTCCAGCGAGCTGGTACGGTTGTTAAACCTGGCCGATAAAACCGCCCAGCAACAAGGCGACCAGTTTATCGCCAGCGAGGCGGTGCTATTGGCCGCCTGGGCCGATGGCAATAACAGCCTGGCCAAATTGCTGGAGGCCCACGGCCAGCGCCAGGCCTTAGAGCAAACCGTAAAATCCATTCGCGGCGACGAAACCGTGGACAACCCCGAGGCCGAAGGCAACCGCCAGGCGCTGGATAAATACACGGTGGATTTAACCGAGCGCGCCCTGGCCGGCAAACTCGACCCGGTGATTGGCCGGGATGATGAGATTCGCCGCACCATTCAAGTGTTGCAGCGCCGTACCAAAAATAACCCGGTATTAATCGGCGAGCCAGGCGTGGGTAAAACCGCTATTGTCGAGGGCTTGGCCCAGCGCATTATTAACGGCGAGGTACCCGAGGGTTTAAAAGACAAAAAATTACTGTCACTGGATTTGGGCTCGCTACTGGCCGGCGCCAAGTTTCGCGGCGAATTTGAAGAGCGTTTAAAAAGCGTATTGAACGAGCTGGCCAAGCAAGAGGGCCAGGTGATTTTATTTATTGACGAGCTGCACACCATGGTCGGCGCCGGCAAGGCCGATGGCGCCATGGATGCGGGCAATATGTTAAAACCCGCCCTAGCTCGTGGCGAGCTGCACTGTGTGGGCGCCACCACCTTGGATGAGTACCGCCAATATATTGAAAAAGACGCGGCTTTAGAACGGCGCTTTCAAAAGGTGCAGGTGGATGAGCCCACCGAAGAAGACACCATTGCGATTTTGCGCGGCCTGAAAGAGCGCTATGAAGTGCACCACGGTGTCGATATTACCGACGGTGCCATTATCGCCGCCACTAAACTGTCCCAGCGCTATATCAGCGATCGCCAACTGCCCGATAAGGCCATCGACCTGGTGGATGAGGCGGCCAGCCGTATCCGCATGGAGATCGACTCCAAGCCCGAGGATATGGATCGCTTAGAGCGGCGTTTAATTCAATTAAAAATTGAACGCGAGGCGGTCAAAAAAGACGAGTCCGAAGGGGCGCGCAAACAACTGGAACTATTGGATGCGGATATTCTAGAGGTAGAACGCAAATACGCCGACCTGGATGAAATCTGGCGCGCGGAAAAATCTGCCCTTAGCGGTTCGGCCGAGGCCAAAAGCCAGTTGGAGCAGGCCAAGCTGGATATGGAAAACGCCCGCCGCGCCGGCGATTTAGGCCGCATGTCTGAGCTGCAATACGGTTTGATCCCCGAGCTGGAAAAGCAAATTGCCACCGCCGATACCGCCGAGCAAACCCCCATGCAACTGCTGCGCAATAAAGTCACCGACGAAGAAATTGCCGAGGTGGTCTCCAAGTGGACCGGCATACCGGTCAGTAAAATGCTGGAAGGCGAGCGCGAAAAACTGCTGCAAATGGAAGATGTTTTACACAAGCGTGTGATCGGCCAAAGCGAAGCGGTGGTGGCCGTATCCAACGCGGTGCGCCGGGCCCGTGCGGGCCTGTCTGACCCCAATCGCCCCAATGGTTCTTTCCTGTTCTTGGGCCCCACCGGGGTGGGTAAAACCGAGCTGTGTAAGGCCCTGGCGACCTTTTTATTCGACACCGAAGATGCCATGGTGCGCATCGATATGTCCGAGTTTATGGAGAAGCACTCGGTGGCCCGTCTAATCGGCGCCCCTCCGGGCTATGTGGGCTATGAAGAGGGCGGCTACTTAACCGAGGCGGTGCGGCGTAAGCCCTACTCAGTTGTGCTGCTCGATGAGATCGAAAAGGCCCACCCGGATGTGTTTAATATTCTGCTGCAAGTGCTGGAAGACGGCCGCCTAACCGACGGCCAGGGCCGCACCGTAGACTTTCGCAATACCGTGGTGGTGATGACCTCCAATATGGGCTCCGACCGCATTCAAGACCTGGCCAACGACCACAGCTACGATGCGATTGACTTTAACGCCCCGGCAGACGACTCCACCCTGACCGAAACCCGCTACGCGGCCATGAAAGCCGCGGTGATGGAAGTGGTCAGCCAACACTTCCGCCCAGAGCTGATCAACCGTATCGACGAGAGCGTGGTATTCCACCCACTGGGCAAAGAGCATATCCAGAGCATTGCCACCATCCAACTGGCCCAGCTCTGCAAGCGCTTGGCCGAGCGCGAGCTGAAGTTAGAGCTGAGTGATGCAGTGCTGGATAAACTGGCCGAGGCGGGCTTCGACCCAGTCTATGGCGCACGGCCGCTGAAGCGGGCAATTCAGCAGTTGATAGAAAACCCACTGGCCGAGGAGATATTGGCTGGTAAATATGGGCCGGGGCAGGTGATTCGGGCCGAGCTATCTGGGGGTAAGGTGAATTTTGTAGCCGCCTAGGGCACAGCCCCGAGGGGTGTGATACCCTTTCGGGGTCTTTATTGCCCTATTCAAGGATTGAACGATGAATATCAACCTGACCCTGATCGGCCAAGTTATGGTGTTTTGGGTGCCGTTTGCCACCCTTATGATCGCCCTGCTGGCACGTAAAAAAAGCGATAGCCCGGTGTTGTTGGGGGTGATTGGCTTTATAGCGTCTTTTATTCCCCCGCTGAGTTTACTATTGATGGTGGTGTTGGCTCTTAAAAACAATGTTACGGCCGGTGCCCAGGCCTGAGCGTCTTAGCGGCCTAGCCTCGTGCGAGGATTGGTCGATTTGTTTAAAAAACAACCCAATGAGGCATAGTGTAAACTAAAGTTAAAAAAAATTGCGGTTCTAAGCGGCTGCTTCGTCTCCTGTTCTGATGCCATAGTACTTTTGGAGTGCTTAGGCTCGACCATAAGAATATACGAGGAGACCATAATGGTTAGACGTAATAAGTTGGCAACAGCGATTAAGCTCGCTGTGCTGGGCACTGCAGGTGGTGCGCTGTTGGCGGTGAACCCTGCAATTGCACAAAGTGATGCTTCTGAAACGATCGAAGAGGTAATTGTTACCGGTTCTTTGATCAGAAACCCCAACCTGACCAGCTCTGCGCCGGTAAACGTGATTACCAGCGAAGAGATGGAGTTTCAATCCGTAAGCGTGGTAGAAGAAATGCTGCGTGAAGTACCTGGCGTGGTGCCGAGCATTGGCGCCAACGTAAACAACGGTAACGGCGGCTTCTCATACGTTAACCTTCGTGGCCTTGGTTCAAACCGAAATGTTGTGCTGTTGGATGGTCGCCGTATGGCCCCCTCCGAGCTCAATGGCCGCTTTGACTTGAATAATATCCCCGTTGCACTGATCGAGCGTGTGGACGTGCTGACCGGTGGTGCGAGTACCACTTACGGTGCAGATGCCATTGCGGGTGTTGTTAACTTTGTCACCAAGACCGACTTCACCGGTGTTGAAATTACCGGCTCAATGGGTGAAACCTTTGAAAACGACGGTGACAAAGAGAGCATTGAAGTTACCCTGGGTGCGGATTTAGACGGTGGCCGCGGTAACGCTGTACTGAGCTTGGGCTTCCAAGATTCTAAGCCTGTTTACCAGGGCGACCGAGAGTTCAGTGAGTACGTTCACTTCTACTGGAATGGTGCCCGTGGTGGTTCTGGTCTGGGTTCCTATAATACCCGTATCGGTAACGTTAACCCCACTGGTACGGATAACGGTAACCTGGCTCTGGGTGGTGTGCAGGATGATCGCACCTTTGCGTCTGCTTACACTCCATACAACTACGGTCCTTCAAACGTCTTCCAAACTCCGTTTGAGCGTTTTAATATTTTCTCCTCGGTAAATTATGATATTACCGACTCTGTGGAAATGTATTCTCGCGCCATTTATTCCCAGAACACCGTAAATACCCTGATTGCCCCATCCGGCTCATTTGGTGATTCGGTTAAAATTGCCTTGAACCATCCGTTCCTGTCCGACGCTCAGCGCAATGCCCTATGTGGCTTTGATACCGACCCTGCCGTAGGCGTGTACAAGCCTCGTTTTACCCAGGCTCAGTGTGACGCGGCGGGTGCGGCTGTTGGTCCCAATGACCCGAATTACCTGACCGTAGATACCCAGCTGCGTCGCCGTAACGTAGAAGGCGGCCCTCGTATCAGTGATTACACCGCCCACTACTTTAACTACAGCTTGGGCTTGCGCGGTGAACTGACCGATTCCATTAGCTGGGATGTGTACGGCTCATACGGTAAGAGCGACCAAACCCAGGTGCAAAAAGGCTACTGGATGAAGTCTCGCTTCCGCCAGAGTCTGTTGGCCGGCCCCAATGGCTGTAACGATGCCTCTAACGGCTGTGTGCCAGTAGATTTCTTCGGCCCAACTGGTTCTATCACCAGCAAGATGAACGACTTCCTGTTGGGTGGCGAAAGCCGCATTGCGACCAAGTTTGATATGACCCAGGTGGTCGCCAATATCAGTGGTGAGGCTGGCTTTGCGAGTCCCTGGGCCAATGATGAGGTTAACTTTGCCGCCGGTTTTGAATTCCGCGACTATACTGGCTCACAAGAGTCTGATGTGCTGTCTCAGTCCGGTGACTTGGGCGGTGCCGGTAGCGCCCAGCCCAATATTTCTGGTAGCTACTCGGTTCAAGAGTTGATTGCAGAAGCGATTGTGCCAGTGATTCAGGATGCCGAGTTTGCCGAAGAGGTAACTTTAGAGCTGGGCGCGCGTTACTCTGATTACAATATCCGCGCCGATGGTGCAGATGGTTTCTCCGATACTACTTGGAAGGTTGGCTTCAGCTGGACCCCCATTCAAGATGTTCGGGCCCGTGCTACCTTCGCTCGCGCCGTGCGCGCGCCTAATATTGCGGAGCTGTTTGAGCCTGTAGTAACTGAGCTTGATAACTTGGCTAATGACCCATGTGCCTCGGTTAACGACTCTGGTGAGAACTCCGGTTTTGTACCCACTGGTGCACTGCGCGATGTTTGTATTGCCCAGGGCGCACCAGTCGGGGCCATTGGCCAGATTCCACAGCCTGCGGCCGGCCAAGTTAACACAACCGGTGGTGGCAACATTAACCTGCAGCCTGAAGAGTCTGACAGCTTGACAATTGGTCTGGTTATTGAACCTTCGTTTGTACCTGCACTTAGCGTAACTATCGATTACTACGATATCGAAATCGATGGTGCCATTACAACCCCCACCACGGGTGATGCTATCTCCGCTTGTTTCGATAACCCAAGTGTTACTAACCCGGCTTGTACTTCAATTGTGCGCTCTCCAATTGACGGTAGCTTGAGTGGTGATGAGGCTATCGTTAAAGGGTTGCCATTGAGCCTATCTAACACCGGTAAGCTGGCGACTGATGGTGTCGACTTGAGCATCAACTACTCGCAAGAGTTTGGTGAGTTCCTGTGGACCAGTAATTTTGTTGCCAACAAAACCTTTGGCTCTACCTTCCAGGCTACGCCCACTTCTATCAATCGTGAATGTGTAGGCTTGTACAGCGCTGATTGTCCATCAATTCAGCCAGAGAAAACCTTCAACTGGCGTAACACCGTTACCTGGGGTGATCTGGATGTATCTCTGATGTGGCGCTACATCAGCAGCAACGACTATGAGTACGCTGCTACTGATACTGCCCTGATCGGTGAGCCTGAAGGCGGTGTTCTGGGTCACCAGAACTTCAACAAAACTGAATCATACGACATATTTGACCTAACTCTACGCTATGCCGTTTCAGAGAATCTGGTTATTACTGGTGTGATTTCAAACCTGTTTGACAAAGAGCCACCTCTCACCGGTGCCTTTATCGGTGCCACTGGCTATAACAGCGGTAACACTTACCCATCTACCTTTGATGCGGTAGGTCGTCGCTATAACCTGACTGCTAAGCTGATGTTCTAATTGTTACATCGGTGTTCA
>JAOXRV010000713.1 GCA_025800435.1 Cellvibrionaceae bacterium
GGTTCAAGTGCTATTGCATTGGCCACTGGCATCATGATCGAGAACGACATGCAATATAGGAAAACAAGTGACCATAGCACCGCGAGTGGCACTTGTTCTTGCGCGCACAGTAACATGGCAATGCCAACCATGCCTGATATGCCAGCGCCAATTTTAAGCGGGGTACGAATGCTGTATGTGTTCAGAATTTTACGGGTGATAGCAGGGCCAATCATCACGCTGCTGGCGCTAAAAGCAAACAAAAGGCCGAATTGTTCTGGCGACACCCCATAATGGTTTTGTGTCATGGCGGCACCAATGCCGAGGATAGCAGCATAGCCCGTGAAAATAGCGGTTGTTGCCAAGGTGCCCATCAGAAAATCACGGTGGCTGAATAGTTCAACTATCAATTTGAAAGTTAATGGAACACGTTTTTGAACAATCCGCTCAATCCCTTCACGGGATGGAGCAATATAAAATTTGGCAACCAACATCAAAGCGACAGAAAAAACGGCAAGGAACCAGAAAATACCATGCCATGAAGCAACCAGCAAAATACCGCTGCCTACCATTGGGGCAAGCAAGGGAGCAGCACCAAAGATCATAAGAATGGTTGCCATCAGTTTGGCAGTGTCTTTCCCGCCGCCTTGGTCGCGGGCGATGGCACGGGCAATCACCGGCCCGCTACCACCGAAAATACCCTGAATAAGCCGATAAAGCGAAACGCTTTCAAGGCTATCTGCTGTGGCGCATAAAATGCTGGTAATAAGGAACCCTGCAAGCCCGATATAAAGCGGGATCATGCGGCCATATTTATCCGCCATTGGCCCCCACAGAAGTTGACCAGGACCATAACCGATAAAATACGCTGCAATAATAACCCCTGCTTCTTCTGCACGCTGGCCAAAATCAGCCGCCATAGCGGGCTGGCCGGGCAGGGAGATATCAATCGCGGTTGCTGTCATGGCGGAAATTGCCGCAAGCGCAAAAATAAAAGAAGGCCGCTGTACAAATGGCCTTTCATCAGGGGTGGCTGTCATTTTTCATTCTTTTCAATATGCTTCAGGATTAAGAAATATCCTGAAAAGCCAATAAAGAAAAGCGCTTATACCGCACAAGAGCCATGCGCAAACTGGAGGACCGCCCAAGTCAAGCCCGATCGGGTCTAGAGAATAGCTTTAAGGGCGGTTTGCAGGTTTGGGTGCTGGAAGCGGAAGCCATGATCTTCGGCAATATGGGGCTGTACACGCTGGCCTGTGAGGAACAGATCAGCCATATCCTTGAGTATAAGTTTCAGCATAAAAGCAGGGGCTTTTATAAATTGTGGGCGTTTTAGTGCCTTTGATAGCTGCTTCTGGAAATCTTTTTGGCGCACTGGGTCTGCGGTGGTGGCATTTACGGGGCCAGTTATATTTGTTTCATATGCGGTAAATAAGATCAGACGGGTAATGTCCTCAAGCGTTATCCAGCTCATCCACTGTTCGCCGCTGCCGAGGGTTGCCCCCAGCCCCAACTTGGCGGCTAATTTCATAGGGGCCATAAAACCACCATCTGCGGATAACACAATGCCTGTTCGCAGCTTTACAAGGCGTGTTACATAAGGGGTTGCTTTAGTTGCTTCATGTTCC
Source organism: Cellvibrionaceae bacterium (assembly GCA_025800435.1). GTDB lineage: Bacteria > Pseudomonadota > Gammaproteobacteria > Pseudomonadales > Cellvibrionaceae > Pseudoteredinibacter. The sequence goes on from JAOXRV010000713.1 coordinate 1,608, forward strand.
CAGCTTGTACAAATTTCCGCCATGAAATCATTGCCTAAAGGCGAATGTTCACCTGCTGTGCCGTGGGGGAGGTTGCCATATATGCCAATGGCGCTGCCGCTGAGCATAAGGTGTGGTTTAACGGTTTGACGTTTGAGAAACTTGTTTATCTCGGCGGAAATGCCAGTTCGGCTATCAAAAAAGCTTTGTTTGCGTGCTTTGGTCCACAGTCCGCCAGCAAGCGGGCTGCCTGCTAAATGCGCCACATGGGTGAAACCTGCATCACTAGGCAGCGCCGTAAGGTCTGTTACCGCAGTGATGTTATCCTCAAACTGAGCCTGGGCTTTGTCAGCGTCTCGGGTGTATATGGTAACTTTGGTATTATGGCTGATAAGTTCCGCTGCAAGCGCAGCGCCGATAAGCCCTGTACCACCGGCAAT
>JAOXRV010000737.1 GCA_025800435.1 Cellvibrionaceae bacterium
CCTAAGAGCAAAACAGCGGATTGCCGAGCGCGTGGTAGCGCAGTTGCCAGAAGGGTGCAGCTTGTTTCTGGGCATTGGCACTACACCTCAGCAGGTGGCCGAGGCGATGTTAAACCACCCAGGTGCCACGGTGATTACCAACAACCTAAATGCGGCGCTGGCGTTGTGCCGGAATAGCCGTATTAGCACTTATCTATGTGGTGGCCGGTTGCGCCCATCGGATCAGGATTTAATGGGTGAAGATGCGACCGCCTACTTGCGCCGCTTTCAGGTCAACTTTGGTATTTTTGGTATTGGTGGCTTAAGCGCCGATGGCGCGCTGCTGGATTTCTCCCCAGAAGAGTCCCACATCTCCCAAGCGATTTTAGAGAACTGCGAGCAACGCTTTCTGGTGGCGGATGCCAGCAAGTATCTGCGCAGTGCGCCGGTCAAAACAGGCCACCTAAACGATATTGATCGCCTCTTTGTTGATCAGCTACCCGCACCGTTCGAAGACCTATGCCTACGTCACGATATCGATGTGGTGGTATGTGCGGAGGCCGCGCAATGAGCTTTATCCAGATCAACCAGTTAGAGAAACACTGGCAAGGGAAGGCCGCGGTTGATGGCATCAGCTTTACCGCTAGCAAAGGTGAGTTTATTGCGCTGTTGGGCCCATCTGGGTGTGGTAAGTCCACCACCCTCAAGATGCTTGCTGGGTTAGAAAAGCCCGATGCTGGCCAGATCAAAATAGATGGCCACGATGTTACGCAGGCCGCGCCCGGTAAGCGCCAGCTATCCATGGTGTTTCAGTCTTATGCACTGTTCCCGCACCTTAGCGTAACCGAGAATATTTTGTTCGGGCTTAAAGCGCGCCGTGTGCCCAAAGATGAGCAACAACGCCGCTTGGCCTATGCGTTGGATTGTGTATCGCTAGTGGCGCAGGCGGATAAAAAGCCGGGGCAGCTTTCGGGCGGCCAATGCCAGCGTGTGGCGCTGGCCCGCGCGATTGTGAGCCAAGCGCCGATCTGCTTAATGGATGAACCGCTATCTAACCTTGATGCCCGTTTGCGCCACGAGATGCGCAGTGAGATTCGCCGCCTGCAACAGCAGCTCAATCTCACGGTGATCTACGTCACCCATGACCAGATTGAAGCGATGAGCATGGCTGATCGGATTATTCTGCTCAACAACGGCAAGATCGAACAAATCGGCACGCCTAACCAGCTGTATAGCCAACCTGCTAGCCGCTTTGTGGCTGAGTTTATCGGCCAGCCGCCCATGAATCTCTTGGTGGGTGATGAGCACCTTGTTGGCGTGCGGCCTGAGCATATCAGCCTTGCAACCCAAGGGG
>JAOXRV010000756.1 GCA_025800435.1 Cellvibrionaceae bacterium
TTGAAAGGCTTGAGCTAAACCCGGAGCACGATTGCCTTTACCAGGCCCAGGCGGGCCTGCAAAACCAGCCGGTTAGCGGTTTACTGGTGGCCGGGCCCATCGCCCCGGACCAGGCCGAGCCGCTGCTGGCCGCCTTGCGTGCTTGCGACGAGCCCCAGGGCCCAGCTTACCTGGCGGGCCTGAGTCTCAACGGCGAGTTTATTTGCGGCCGCTACCTGGGCCAATGCTCGGAGCAGGGGCGCAATTTATTACAGCGCTGGTGGCAGCTGCTGCGGCCCGAATTACTCGGCCGCCCAGCCTGTGTGCCGCGCATCTGGTTTACCTAAGCAATAACTGAACATAAGCGAGACTGACCATGGAACTGCTGCCCCGGGAAAAAGATAAGCTGCTCATTTTTACCGCTGCCTTATTGGCCGAACGGCGTTTAAACCGAGGCCTTAAACTAAATTACCCCGAATCGGTGGCGTTGATCAGCCTGGCGATTATGGAAGGTGCCCGGGACGGTAAAACCGTGGCCCAGCTGATGGGTGAGGGCAAACAGATACTGAGCGCCGAACAGGTGATGGACGGGGTCGCCGAGCTGCTTACCGAGGTTCAAGTTGAGGCAACTTTCCCCGATGGCACCAAGTTGGTGACCGTGCACGATCCGATTAATTAGCCAGGGAGCACTGCCATGAAACCCGGAGAAATCCTAGTCGCCAGCGAGCCAATTGAAATAAATGCCGGCCGTGAAACTCGCAGCCTGCGGGTCGAAAATACCGGTGATCGGCCGGTGCAAGTCGGCTCCCATTATCATTTTTACGAAGTTAATCCGGCACTGAGTTTTGACCGCGCCCAGGCCTTGGGTTTTCACCTAAATATCGCCTCGGGTACGGCGGTGCGGTTTGAGCCGGGCCAGGGGCGCCAGGTCGAGTTAGTGGCCTATGCCGGCAAGGGCGAAATTTACGGCTTTCGGGGTGAAGTTAACGGCCCCTTGGCAGGAGTGAAAAAACCATGACCACCATAGACCGAGCCAGTTACGCCCATATGTTTGGCCCAACCCTGGGCGATAGGGTACGGCTGGGCGATACCGACCTGATTATCGAAGTCGAAAAGGACTACACCCATTATGGCGACGAGGTGAAATTTGGCGGCGGCAAAGTCATCCGCGATGGCATGGGCCAGAGCCAGCTCGACAATCAGCAGTGTGTGGATCTGGTGATCACCAATGCCCTGATTCTCGACCACTGGGGCATCGTCAAAGCCGATATCGGCGTGCGCGGCGGACGGATTGTCGGAATTGGCAAGGCCGGCAACCCGGATGTCCAGGCCGGGGTGGATATTATGATCGGCCCCGGCACCGAGGTAATTGCCGGCGAAGGCTCAATTATTACCGCCGGTGCCATCGATGCGCATATTCATTTTATCTGCCCCCAGCAAATTGAAGAGGCGTTGATGAGTGGTACCACCACCATGATTGGTGGC
>JAOXRV010000774.1 GCA_025800435.1 Cellvibrionaceae bacterium
GACCAACGCAGGCTTTTGTGGCGCCGGTTGTTCCACCAGTGCTGGTCTGGGTAGCGCAGGCGAAAGCCATTACTGATGGCGCTGCCACGCAAGCGCACCACCTGGCCAGCTCGACCGGCATCGGTGACCGAGCGAATACTCGCACCGACCGGGCTATTGTCGTACATATCCCAGCGCGCGGCGCCGCTACCATCTTCATAAACCAGCTGTTGGGCCACAGATAGGCGGTCGCGGGGGTCGCTGCCGGCAGCGATCTCGGCGCCGTCAACCAGGCCATCGTTATCCGAGTCGGGGTCGCGCAAATCGGGCAGTAGGTCGCCATCGCTATCGTCTTGCCAGCTATCGCCCCAATAATTTAACTCGTCACCATCGGCGATGGCATCGCCATCGCTGTCGGCGCGATAAGGATTGGTTTCGTAGTGTTGAATTTCTTGGTTGTCGGTAATACCGTCCCGGTCGGCATCCAAACCGGCGGGAAAACTCGGCAAGGCTTTAACGTTTTGCAACAGCCCCGAGCCGCGAATCTGAAACCCGAGGATGGCGATCAGCTCAATTGTCGGGCGGGCATAATCCAAGTCGTACAGTAAATCTCGGGTAAAGGTTTGCCACTGGCCATTGCGCGCTGATTTACCCAAACCATAATTGACAATTGAAGAATGAGTAATATGGTGGCCCTCCACCGGGGTGTATACCATATAATAAATGCCGTCATTGGTTTCTACGGTTATATAAATGGTAAAAAACTCCGAGTACTTCATCGACCATTGAAAAATCTGGTTTTCAGTGTCGTACCAGGGGCCGCCATCTGCTGCCCCCAGGCGATAGCCATCGCCGTGACCGTCACCGGCCAGCTGGATAACCCCGTCGCCACGCTTGGGGTCGCTGAACATACTGATTGCGGCGCTGCCGCTGGCGTTGTCGTAAACACTCCAACCGCCGTTGTGCGGATCAACCAGCACCGGGCTGCGCTTGCGCTCGGCCAGGGCCGCTTGCGCCTGGGCCTGCACATGGGCCGGCGCTTTAATAAAACCCACCTCTAATAAGCGCCCATTATCATCGCGCTGATAATAAACCTGGGCGTAGGTTTGATTTGTGAAAATTAAACACTGACTGGCTAGCAGTAAAAGACTGACAAGTATAGAAGCTTTCATAATACCGTCCCTGCGAAACACAAATTATTAAAACAATCGATTGGTAACTGGCGCGTCCATGCGCTCTGGGTATTAAAATTATTCACGGCTATATCTTGAATAACAAGCCAAGCCCAAAGAAATCAGCGCGCGAATCTTTGGCGCCATTTAAAATCAGTTAATGTTATGAAATTTATGCTAATTGACTTTTTTCTAAGCGGTTACTTATTACCAAATGCGGTTTAGTAAAATCAATCGATACCCAGCCTTGCCCGCGCACTCTTGTACACCCAAACGGGCCGGCGTGGCACTGGGGCGCAACAATACCAAAGCAAT
>JAOXRV010000808.1 GCA_025800435.1 Cellvibrionaceae bacterium
TTATTCAGAGGTGCCCTAGCGGCCATTAACCCCAACTGTCTGCCCAGGAAAGCACCCCATGGCCCAAATCACCCGCAACGGCCACGCCCGCGAACGCCGCTGCCACTACCGGGTGGATGATCGATTATTGTTCGAATTTAAACTGATCGACCCCAAAACCATGCGCCAACAGGCCCCGGCCAGCCTGTTTATGGCCGCTGCTGACAGCCAGTTTAAACGCGAGCTGGATAGGCTGGATCAAGAGGGTAAAACTCTGCTGCGGGGCATCGCCGGGCGCGACCACTCCCTGGCTATCTACCTGGCCTTACTCAATCACAAAATATCCCTGATCGCGGCACAACTCACCACCCCTGGGCAACAACAGCTGGCCGCCATTAACCTCAGCGAAGGCGGCCTGGCCTTTTACCACCCTTCTCCCCTGCACAGTGGCGATCACTTGGCCATTGCCCTTCGCAGCCAAACCGAAGATTGGCAGTGCCAGCTGTACGGCCGCATTGTCCGCAGCCGGGCCGCTGCCCCCCAAGGGTATAAGGTGGCGGTGGCCTTTTGCGCCCTGGATGCAAGCCAGCAACAGCTGCTGACCCGGCGGGTGCTTAAGGTGCAGATGCGTAGCCATAAGCCGGTTCATACTGATACCATTGCCGGGCGTGAATAATGGATAGGGAGCAAGCACGGTGGCGACTTTTTATGTGGGCGCAGTTTATGTCAGCGCAGTAAAATTATTCAGTATTGGCTTATTGTTGGCTGGCGCCACAGCGCTGCAAGCCGAGGAGATTCGCATTCCTATTGGCAGCCAAGGGGCCGAGCAGGCGGATATTCAGCGCCCTCAACTGGGCTGGAGCAGCCGCAAAGTGCTGGATACCTTTGGCGAACCCGAGCATATTCAAGGCCCGGTCGGCCAGCCCCCCATTAGCCAGTGGCACTATAAAGATTTTGTGGTGTATTTAGAGGGCGATATTGTCTTACACGCAGTGATCAAACACCGACCTAAGCGCAACACAGATAGCGGCGAATAGTCGATTTGCGATTTGGCAAATTTGGGGTCAGGCCTTTGGGGTTTGGGGTCAGGCCTTTGGGGTTTGGAGTCAGATGACCCCAAACCCACCAAATCGTTAGATTAGAATATCTACCTGGGGGGCGATGTTGAGTTGACCTAAGTCGCCCAGCATGGCGGCTGTGCTGTCGACAACAATATCGATATTGCCAGCCGGTACTTCGTCGGTACTATCGAGCACATCCGTTAAGGTAAGTGCGCCATTAGTTGTAGCGCTATTTATGGGCTCGACGTGGTTATCTGGAAATTGGGCGTTAAGAAACCAATATAAACTTTCTTCGACCATATCAGTATCTGGCGGACATTCGTAATCGGCAACCGGCTCGACTTGGTTATCTGGAAATTGGGCATTGGTCAGCCAATACATATCTTCTGCACTCAAGTGCGGGTCCGACGCAGCATCTAGCTCTATAACCGAGTCCTCACCCCGGCTAAATTCAAGATCGATACCCTCGCTCCAATCGAGGATTGGAGGATTTTCAAACTGCCCATCGCCACTGTCATTAGGCACTTCGGTGGCGTTGATGTTAGCGCTGGCTTCGATTGCCTCTGGGGCGCTACGCGCATCAAATGAATCGTATTTAACAACGCCCGTAAAGTCAAAATCAAAAATACAAGATTGCGCAGGCCCTATAACTACGCCATCAGCATCGGTAAAAATCGGATACGTCGTTACTTTACCGGCATTGCTGGCTATACAGTCGTAGAATTCTTTAAGCTCATCACTAAGTGTTGCGTTTGCATGCACTGCGTTGTCGATTAAATAGTTTCTGCCATAATTTAACATGGTCTCACCCTTTACTTGTTTTGCCGCTACGGCAAGTTACGATAAATAGTCCAAACACTGCGATGGTATTCCGGTGGCATGCTTAAGTGCTTGTAGTGTGCCCCTGGGCGCAGTCAGGCCATTTTACAAGCGGGTTTTACGAAAACTACAGCCAGGCAGGAAAAGGCAAAAAAACGATAACAAAGTTTTAACTTTTGGCGCAGACAGGATTGTACAAACTAATATTTAAGACTGATTTTTTGGGGCTTTGGGGTCACACGGCTTTGTGGTTGGCTTTGGGGTCAGGCCTGACCCCAAAGCCAAAGGCCTGACCCCTGCGGCGCAAAGGCTTGACCCTGCGGCTAGATGCGGTTGACTCGGTTTAGGCCTTCTAGGGCGGCGGTGCGGTAGGCTTCGGCCATGGTGGGGTAGTTGAAGGTGGTGTTTACAAAGTAGTGGATATTATTGGCTTCGCCCTCTTGGTTCATAATGGCTTGGCCAATATGAATAATTTCCGAGGCCTCGGCGCCAAAGCAGTGTATGCCCAAAATTTCGAAGGTTTCGATATGGAAGAGGATTTTGAGCATGCCCACATCTTCGCCAGAGATCTGTGCCCGGGCGGTATTTTTAAAGAAGGCCCGGCCCACTTCATAGGGCACCCGCGCTTCGGTTAGCTCACGTTCGGTTTTACCCAGGGAGCTAATCTCGGGTAGCGTATAAATACCGGTGGGAGCGTCGGCCACATAGCGGCAGTCTTTGCCCAAAATAGACTGGGCGATTTCGCGGCCCTGGTCGTAGGAGGCACTGGCTAAACTGGGCCAGCCGATTACATCACCGGCGGCGTAAACATAATCTACATCGGTACGGTATTGCTCGCTAACTTTTAATTGGCCACGGTGATCTGCCGCTAAACCAATCGCTTCAAG
>JAOXRV010000782.1 GCA_025800435.1 Cellvibrionaceae bacterium
ACGGTTCAAGGCTCAGTTCCTCCTCAGCTTGAATGGGACGCTGGATAAAGATTGCCTGTGGGGTTATTTCAAAGTCTTGTTGCTGTTGGTGCAGGGTGTCGACCACCATTTCGCGGCTGACAAAATAGGCAATGGTTTTCTCGCCTTGCTGCAACAGCTGGCGGTTACTGCTAAAGGCTACCCAGCTCTGGCTAAAGCTCTCCGGGTTGATCGACAGGGGGAAGCGGCCACGGTTTTGAATTTCAACGGTGCTTACTTCCCAGCCCTCGTACATCAGGGTGTTAATGGCGTTAATCTCCATGCCCAACTGCGGCCGCCAGTTTTTAAACAAGGCCGGGCGCAAGGTGAAATCGCTGCCGGGGGCTGTTTTATCCAGCTGGTAAAGTGCGGCTGCACGGGTCATTAATACGGCTTTTTGCAGTTCAGATTTGTCCAGTGCAGATGTTTTGCGCGGGCGCTTATCGGCCAGTAGCTGCTGGGTATCACTGCTGCTGGATATTTGCAGTGCGGCACGGGCGGCGGCCGCGTCTTCGGCGTTGTCGTAGATATAGGGGGTGATCAGTAACACCAATTCGGTCTTATCGTCGTTGACAATATCGGAGCGAAAAAGTTTGCCAAGTCCTGGAATGTCGCCCAGTAAGGGTACCTTGTCCTGGTTGTCGGTTTGAGCCTCGCGGATCATGCCGCCGACCGCAATGGTTAGGCCTTCTTTGGCGATGGCGGTTAGGTTTATTCGTGCGGTATCGACTTGGTCTACCGGGAAGTTCTGAATCTGGTTATTGACCGCAATCGGAATGCTGGCGGCGTTACGAATCAGGCTGGAGGCCTCTTGTTCGATATCTAAAGTGACAGTTTTATCGCTGTTAATGCGCGGCCAGATCTTTAGGCTATTGCCGATATCGCGCTTTTCGGTTTCAATGGTCACCGTGGTTAG
>JAOXRV010000814.1 GCA_025800435.1 Cellvibrionaceae bacterium
CCCCGCCTGCGCATCGGCATCGGCCCCCCCGGCAATGCCAAAGAAGTGGCCAACTATGTGCTCAAGCGCCCCTCCGGGGCAGACCGCCAGGCCATAGACGACGCCATCTACCAAGCCAGCAAGGCGCTGCCACTGGCGGCCTCGGGCCAATGGAACCAAGCGATGAAAGAGCTGCATACAAACTGAGTAAAAGTTATATTGGTTCGTCTAATAAAAAACAGATGGAGCCAATCTATGAAAATCGCCCAGCCCTCGTTCGCGGCAGCCCAGCTGCGCCCCTTGAGCCTCGCCATCTTGGCCACCGGCCTTGTCGCCTGTGGCCCCAGCCCGGAGCCACAAGCGCAACAACAGCCCCAGGCCAAAGCCCCCAGCGCCGCCGAGGTGAGCGCCTTTTTAGAACGCGCCAATGACGAGCTGAACAAATCTGTTATCGATTACAGTCGCGCCTCTTGGATTGCCGCCACCTATATCAATGACGACTCCCAGTACCTGGAGGCAAAGGCCGGCAAGGAATTCAGCCTGCTCAGTGTCAAGCTGGCCAAAGAGGCGGCCCAATACGATAAGGTCGAGCTAGACCCGAGCAGCCGCCGCCAGCTCGACGCCCTAAAACTAACCCTATCCTTCCCCGCCCCCAACGACGAAGCCCAGGCCGCTCGCCTGGCCGAAATCGGCTCGCAGATGCAGGCCATGTACGGCAAGGGCAAATACTGTAACGACGAGCGCTGCTACAACCTGGGCGAGATGAGCGCCGAGTTTGCCAGCAGCCGCGACCCCGAGCTGTTAAAAGAACTGTGGCAGGGCTGGCGCCAGGTATCGCCACCGATGCGGCCCTTGTATCAAGAACAGGTCAGCATCGCCAACAAGGGCGCCAAAGACCTGGGCTTTGAAAACCTCAGTGTACTGTGGCGCTCCAACTACGATATGGATCCAGACGCCTTCGCCGCCGATGCGGATGCCCAGTGGCTCAAGGTTAAGCCCCTGTACGAATCCCTGCAGTGCCATGTGCGCGCCAAGCTCAACGCGCATTATGGCGACGAGGTAGTGCCCGCCAACGGCAAAATTCCCGCCCACCTGCTGGGTAATATGTGGGCGCAAACCTGGGGCAATATCTACCCGCTGGTTAAACCCGAAGGCATTAACAGCAGCCTGGATGTCACCGCCCTGATCGAAAAAGCGGGCATGACTGAAATGGATATGGTGAAAACCGGCGAGGCGTTTTTCTCCTCCCTCGGCTTTGAACCCCTGCCCGAAAGTTTTTGGCAGCGCTCCCAGTTTATCAAGCCCCGCGACCGCGACGTCGTCTGTCACGCCAGCGCCTGGAATATCGACAATGTCGACGATCTGCGCATTAAAATGTGTATCCAGAAAAACGGCGAAGATTTTCAAACCATTCACCACGAGCTGGGCCACAATTATTACCAGCGCGCTTATAACCAACAGCCGGTGCTGTTTCGCGGCAGTGCCAACGACGGCTTCCACGAGGCCCTGGGCGATGTGATCGGGCTGTCGATTACGCCGAGCTATCTGGTACAAATTGGCCTGCTCGATAAAGAGCCACCGGCCGATGAAGATCTGGGTATTTTGATGCAGCAAGCGCTGGATAAAATTGCATTTTTACCGTTTGGTCTATTGGTCGACAAGTGGCGCTGGCAGGTGTTTAATGGCGAGCTGAGCCCCGCCGACTACAACCGTGGCTGGTGGAATCTGCGCGAGCAGTACCAGGGCATTGCCGCCCCAGTGAGCCGCAGCGAAAAGGACTTTGACCCAGGTGCCAAATACCATGTGCCGGGCAACACCCCTTACACCCGCTACTTTTTGGCCTTTATCCAGCAGTTCCAATTCCACCGCGCCCTGTGCGCCAAGGCCGGCTATCAAGGGCCACTGCACCGCTGCTCGATTTACAATAACAAGGAAGTGGGCGAGAGCCTGAAAACCATGATGGAAATGGGCTCAAGCCGCCCCTGGCAAGATGCCATGGAAGCCATCACCGGCCAGCGCCAGCTCGACGCCTCGGCGATTGTGGATTATTTTGCGCCGCTAAAGGTTTGGCTGGATGAGCAGAATAAAGATCGGCAGTGTGGCTGGTAATATACCCTAAAGCAGGGTACCTCTGAGCATCACCGAGTTATTCAGAGGTGCCCTAGAACATATAGTTCGCCTGCCAATAGGCGAACTTCACATCCTCGTCAACCCCGCTCGCCTCAATCGCATCGCCACTGCTTAGGTAGCTTGCTCCAAACAGGAATTTAAGATCTTTATTTAGCGCGTAGACCAGGGTTAAATCCAGTTCATTGGCAATATGACGCTCACCTTTTGAGGCCGCCGCCGGGCGCAGGATGCCGCCACCAGCGTTGTAAATATTGTCGTTTTTATTGTCTTTATAAAAGCTCTGCAGGGCCAGTCGTAAAGTGGCTTGGGCGCTGGGTTTGGCGATCATTCCAACAGTTACGGCGCGCACATTCATACGGCCAATATGGTCTGCAAAACCCAGGTAGGCATGGCCCAGGGGATAGAGCTGATTAAAAGTTTCATGGTCTCCATCACCGGGGTTACCATCACCCGAGCCGTAATCAAGGCCGACAAATAGCTTCTTTATAAATGAGCCATTAACATTAAAGCCCAGCTCCGTGCCCATCATCGCCGCCGATACATCTTTATCCCCGGCGCTATCACCCATTTGCAAGGCCAGCTCAAGGTTCAAATTCCAGGCATCGCGCTTCCAGTTCATTAAGCTGCCAAGCGTGTAAAGATTCATATCGCCGTTATCACTGGCGTGATAGAGATAAAAGTCCTTAGTAAAGGGAGATTTTTTCGAGGCTAGATATAAACCATTTAACTTATGGTTTTCACTGGCCTTATTAACCTCGTATAGGCGCACCGGTGCAAACTGGGAGGCAAAGGCCGTGGTCGTCCAATTATCGCCTTTGTAATCTAGACGAACGCCGTCCCAGGTACGCAACGAATTACCCCAGGGCAAGGGGCTTATCAGGCGCTGCTTACCAAAGCTGAAGGACTGGCGACCGATGCGCAAGCGCAGGTTCGGCTTAAGCTTGTAATCTACAAATGCCTGCTGCAAGGCAAACGTGTCGACATCCAGAGGGCGGCGGCCACCGGGCAAGTCGCGGTCGCTAGCATTGGCAGTTTTAAGCTCTACAAACACTCGGGCTTTTTTACCGAAATGAAAATCTGCATGGCCGGTGGCCCGCACCACATGAAAGACATCGTCATTCTTTTTATTAAAACCGAAGTTTGTCCAGGACTCACCGCGATAGCGCATATGGCCGCCCAAACTCACCCAGACCTCTCCGTCCTCGCTCAACTTGGCTTTTTTATAGTTCTCTACCTCGTATTTGCTCCAGTCTTCACTCCAGCGCAAAAATTTCCACTTGGGTGCCTTGGCGTGACTCACGGCAGAAAACCCTAATCCAGCCAGCCCGAGCACAACACTAGCGACGAGTAACTTTTTCATATCAATTTCCTTATTATATGGCCCACAGGCCCTAGACCTTAAACTGCCCCATTAACTTATTCAGCCGCACCGCATCATCCGCCGACTGCTTATTGCTGGAGAATATATTCGCTGCCGATTCGGCCGAACTGCGGCTGGCCTCGGCGATAGCGGCAACATCGCCACTAATGGTGTCACTGACCGCCGACTGTTCCTCAGAGGCGGTAGCGATCAACTGACTAACGCGATCCATCTCACTGATCATCACGTGAATAT
>JAOXRV010000789.1 GCA_025800435.1 Cellvibrionaceae bacterium
AATTCATGTCGATGGCGCGTTTGGCCATATCCCAGTTTTCGGTAAAGCAGTGCAATACGCCGGCCCGCTCTAGGTCGCCGTGCTGTTTGATTAAGGCCAGGGTATCTTCGCGGGCATCGCGGGTGTGTACAATCACCGGCAGCCCGGCCTGCCCGGCAGCCTGCAGATGCACCACAAAGCTCTCTTGCTGTAATAATTTATGGTCTTGGCTGTAATAGTAATCAAGCCCGGTTTCACCCAGCGCCACCACCTTGGGGTGGGCGCCCCACTGCACTAGCTTTTCGGCGCTGGCTAGGCCGGTTTCCACATCCAGCGGGTGCACCCCTACCGAAGCCACCACATCCTCGTATTGCTCGGCAATGCCCACCACCGCCTCGCGGTTCTCGGTGCTGATGCCCACGCAAAGCATTTTTTCCACCCCGCGCGCTCGGGCGTGGGCCAAGGTATCGGCTAGGGTCTCGCCGTCTTTGTATTTGAGGCGGTCTAAATGGCAGTGGGAATCGATTAACACGGGCGCTCTCTTATCGCTAAACAAAAACGGCCCGGCCAGAAACTGACCGAGCCGCGATGATTCGGTTACGGGCTACATGGTATGGGTGGGACGGTCCGAGTCAGTAGAGCCGGCCAGGTAGTTTTCAATTTTGTTTAGGGCCACATTGTCGTGCTCACTAAACTGCACGCCGATACCGGCGGCGCGATTGCTCTGGGCACCTTTGGGGGTAATCCACACCACCTTGCCAGCCACTGGGATCTTCTCGGGCTCATCCATCAGGTTGAGCAGCATAAACACCTCATCGCCGATCTGGTATTGCTTGCTGGTGGGAATAAACAAGCCACCGTGCTCAATAAACGGCATATAGGCCGCGTATAACACCGCCTTGTCTTTAATGGTTAAAGAGAGAATGCCGTTGCGGGCGCCGCCGCCACCGATACCAGTCATAAAACAACCTTATTCCAGAGGTTCTGATCAAACCCAGGCCAAAAAGCCCTGAGTAACCGTGTAAGAATAGCTGGCCGGGCCCGCCCATTCAATGCCCAGCCAGCAATTATGCGACTCTTTATGCAACCCTGGCCCGGCTTAGGGCCTGCCAATCCAGCGCCAGTTCTTCCAATAATAACTGTTGGTTGGGGTTGGCACCGCTCAGTATTTGGGCCTTGGCCTTGAGCAGCTTATCGTAGAGACGAAAGCTAATCTTGGCCGGGCGCTGCGCCAGCGCCTCGATCAGGCCCTGCTCTGGGCCTAGGGCCGGGGCCCCGCTATGCCCCGCTTGCAGGCGTGCGGCGGCTTGCAGCCAGCCCAACAGGCACTCCAATAAAAACAGCGGGGCCGGCTCCAGCCAGTTGCCCACCGCCTGCAGGGCAAACTGCTGGCCACTGGCAATGGCGGACAGATCTTTGGCGAAGGCCTGGCGCTGTTCCAAGCGGCCCTCGTGCAGTAGATCCCGAGCCGCCAGTGGTGCACCGCCGCACATAGCCAGCAATTGCTCGGGCTGGTGGTCGCCACACAGGGGGGCCAGCCAGCGGCTGGCCAGTTCGGCATTGGGGGTAGGCAAGGCAATGGCCTGGCAACGGCTGCGCAGGGTGGCCATTACCCGGCTGGGGTTATCGGCCAACAGCACCAGCAGGGTGTTGGCACCGGGCTCTTCCAGATTTTTTAGCAGCGCATTGGCGGCGTTGATATTCATGGCCTCGGCCGGCTCCAGCACCGCCACCCGGTAGCCGCCCTGCTGGGCGGTCTGGCCTAAAAAGTGATTAAGGCTGCGCACATGCTCAATTTTAATGGCTTTGCCTGGCTCGTCGGGCATTACCCAGTGCAGGTCTGGGTGGGTACCGGCAGCCACCAGTTCGCAGCCTTTACAGCTGCCACAGGCCCGCTCATTGGCCGGTTTTAGACACAGCAGGTACTCGGCCAGGCAGCGGGCCAACTGGCTTTTGCCCAGGCCCGATTGGCCGCTGAGCAATAAGCCATGGGGCAGCGCCTCGGCCTCGATGCGCTGACACAGCCCCAGCCACGTATCTTGCTGCCAGGGGTAGGGAATTGCTGCACTCACAGGGGCCTCACAAATAAAAATAGGGGGGCGTATTATGACATCGCCCAAGACACTTTCACAGGATCGGACAAGCCAGTAAGATGCCCTGCCCGATTTTTAGCGCCGAGCAAATCAAGCCCCATGAGTTACATCGAAATAATCTACCAAGACCAGGATATGCTCGTGGTTAACAAGCCATCGGGGCTGCTGAGTGTACCCGGGCGCGGGCCCGATAAGCAGGACTGCCTGATTAACCGCCTGCTGCCCGAATTTCCCAATGCGCGCATTGTTCACCGCTTGGATATGGCCACCTCGGGCCTATTGCTAGTAGCCTTAAACCACCCGGCCCAGGTGGGCCTGGGGCGTCAATTTGAACAGCGCCAGGTTGAAAAACACTACACCGCCCGGGTGGCCGGCCGCCCCGCCGAAGCTGAAGGCCTGGTAGATCTGCCGCTAATCTGCGACTGGGCGCGCAGGCCCATACAAGTAGTCGACCACCAGGCGGGCAAGCCCGCCCTGACCCGCTACCAGTGCCGAGCCTACCTCGCAGAGCTGGATGCAACAGAGGTCGACCTCTACCCCCTAACAGGCCGCTCCCACCAGCTGCGGGTACACATGCAGGCCCTGGGCCACCCAATTTTAGGGGATAACTTCTACGCCCCCACGGCCATTCAAGCTCAGAGCCCGCGCCTGTGCCTGCACGCTACCCGCATTCAATGCCAACACCCTGTTAGCGGAACAGCTGTTAGCTGGTATAGCGAAGCTAATTTTTAGGCATATGCGCAAATATTGCGCTGGTGCAACTTTTTAATGAGTGCATAGGTGCAAAATTGTAAGTCTTTGTAATGGTCTCTTACCTCACGCATCGTAAAATTCCGCATAGCTTAACGAACAACAATTTAAGGAAGCTTCCTATGCCAAGCCTAAAAACCGCCCGCCAGTTAAGCATTTGCACCCTCGCCAGCCTGGCCCTCGCCCCACAGATTGGCTTGGCCAGTGATAAATCCGAAACCATGGCCGCCTGTAAAGCCGCTTACGATCTGCTAAATGACGGCGATATCAAAGGCGCGCTGGAAGAATCCAAGTGGTGCACCGAGGGCCTGAGCCAGCTGAGCCAGAGCCGCTCGGAAGATATTTTGGCCAAAGACATCGCCGGCTGGCAGCGCGGTGACATGACTCACAATAAGGCCATGGGCATGACCGTGACCGAAACCCAGTACAAAAAAGGCGCTGAGATTATCGGACTGACCATTACCCAGGGTGCTGGCGCCATGGGCGGTGCCCTGGCCCAACTGGGCATGATGGGCGGTGGCAACCGGGTACGCCTGGGCAGCCACAGCGGTATGCTGATACCCGGTGAAGGCCTGATGATCAGCTTGCCCGGCGGCAAAATGATCAATCTAACCGGCGTGCCCGCCAGCGATGCTTCGCTGAAGGCCCTGGCGCGCAAACTGCCGCTGGATAAACTGGCCGCTAACTAAGCCTTAAAGAGCCATTCCCGCTGGCGTGGGAACGGCTCGTGTTCAAATATATTGGCGGTGTTCAATCCCCGCCAATGTACTCAAGCGCAAGGATTCATTCACACCGGCCATATCGGCAAAGGTTTCAAATTTAGCCACCGCCGCCCGCACCTGCTCAATC
>JAOXRV010000852.1 GCA_025800435.1 Cellvibrionaceae bacterium
TGGCGGCCCATTAACAACCCCAAGCAACAGCCCCTAAAGATAACGCTGACTGCCCCCGCCCCTAAACCAAAAACCGAAGCAAGGCCCGAAGCCCCGGCGGCGATCAAGCAGCCGCCCAAACCCAGTAAAGCCAAGGTCATCAGCGCCAATAAGCCAGCAGAGCCAAGCCCTAAACCCGAGCTAAAACAAGTACCCCAGGCCCCTGCAACTCGGCTAAATTTGGCGATACCCCAAGACCTACTGGAACCCAACCCAGCCCCTAGCCCTGCCCAGCCGGGGGTATTTGACTCAAAACTGGCCCAGCGCTTAAACAGCCCAGAGATCATGCGTCTAAACGGCCGTCAGCAAAGCCATGATCTTGGCAACTACACCTCTGTTTATGGCGACAATTTTTTTAGCGACGGTAAAGGTAATTGCTTTAGGGTATTAGAGCATTTTGATGAAACCCTGTGGATGCAAACCCGCTGCCAGCAAAAGCGGGTAAAAACCCGCTTTGGCCGCCGTCAGTAAGCGGAGTATTAACGGCAATCAACCGGCAGATAGCGCGAATTCACCGTAGACTCTTTGCAACTCCAGCGAATGCCGTCATCCGTATTTCTGGGCACATTGATAATCTGACCATCAATGCCCATGGACGGCGCCGGTGTGACATAAATCGTACCGTCCAGGATTTTTATCTCTCCAATATACTTACTTTGGGGCAGCGGGTAATCGCCCAGATCAGCGTAATCGGCGGGCCAGGCCTGATGTTGATAGTAATAATCTTCGACCCCGACCTGCATTTGCCGTGCAATACCCAGAGCCGGTGCCACCTGCACGCGGCTGCTATAGTCTTGATAGGCAGGTAAGGCCACCGCCGCCAGAATGCTGAATACAACAATAGCCATCACCGGAATGACACAGGCAAAAATTACCACCACCGCAACCTTCTCATTACCCAGGGGCAGACCTCGGTTGTATTTTTCATTCCAGCTGTGTTGAGAGTTGGCCAAAAACACAATCGCCTCGACCAGGCCAATCAAGGTGGGAATCCCGCTCCAGAAAAACAACAGATAAAAAATGCCCCACCACTGCCCCAGATAGAACCGATGGCCACCAAAAGTACCGGTAAATATTGCCAGGGTCGCTGCGGCGACCCGGCTTTTGTAGACAAAGTCGGCGGGAATGCTGACCTGTGTGTCGCCGCTATCATGGTTCATGGCAAGTTCCTTATGAAAAACATTTAAACGGCCACGTTAACGCCTAGCTACAGAGAACTCAATAGCCCGCCGTCAAATAAAAAAAACCGGCCTATTCAATAGACCGGTTTTTTTAAGCCAGGGCTATTATTAAAGTTTGTAGCCCACCTCTTCGTGTAAAACAATATCCAGGCCCTGCACTTCATCTTCTTCGTCAACCCGAATACCCGAGGTCAGCCAGCCGACCAGCTTCAGCAGAATATAGGACACCACAGCGGTATAAATAAACGTGGCCGCCACACCCACAAACTGCACCCACACTTGCTGGCCCATGGTCTCAATGCCATCGGCATAGCCCCAGCCAGAGAACACACCCAGCTCGGTCGAGGCGAAGATACCGGCAAACAAGGTGCCGAGAATGCCCCCTACCCCGTGCACGGGAAAGACATCCAGAGAATCATCGATCATCAGCTTGCGCTTGATCCACTGGGTGGCGTAAAAGCAAATTACCCCGGCCGATAAACCGATAATCAGCGCGCCGCCGGGGCCGACAAAACCCGAAGCCGGGGTAATGGTACCCAGGCCCGCCACCATACCGGTGACAATACCCAGCACACTGGGCTTGCCGTAGCGAATCCATTCAATCGTCATCCACGCCAGCGAGCCGGCCGCCGCCGAGATATGGGTCACCAACATGGCCATGGCCGCATCGCCACTGGCCGCCAGCGCACTGCCGCCATTAAAGCCAAACCAACCCACCCAGAGCATGCCGGCGCCGGTTACGGTCATGGTCATATTGTGCGGGGGCATGGGTGTGCGCGGGTAGCCGCGGCGGTTGCCAATAACCATCGCCGCCACCAGCGCGCCAACACCGGCGGTCACGTGCACCACGGTGCCGCCGGCAAAATCCAGCAGGCCCATCTGCTGCAGCCAGCCGCCACCCCAAACCCAGTGGCACACCGGGGTGTAGACAAAGATCAACCAGGCGGCACTAAACAGCAGCATGGAGGAGAACTTCATGCGCTCGGCAAAGGCGCCCACAATCAGTGCCGGAGTAATAATGGCGAAGGTCATCTGGAAAATAAAAAACAGCGGCTCGGGAATATCGCCACTTAGGGTATCGGCATTAATACCGTAAAGAAATGCCTTACTCAGATCGCCGATCCAGCTATTGCCTTCTGCAAAAGACAGGCTGTAGCCAAACACCAACCACAACAGCGAGGCCACACAGGCAATGGCAAAGCACTGCATCAATACCGACAATACATTTTTGCTGCGCACCAGGCCCGCGTAAAACAGTGACAGGCCGGGCAGGGTCATAAATAGCACCAGCGCCGTGGCGGTTAGAATCCAAGCGGTATTGGCGCCGTTGACGCCCTCGGCCGCGGCGATACCGGGCACGGCAGCGAGCAGTGCCACCAGGCCGGCTTTTTTAATTATTGAGGTCATGCGTATCATCCCAATGGTTTTTATTTTGTTGGGAGATAGCAGAAATCGTGCCTAAACAAGAGTTTAGGGCTTTAACAAGGCGCAAATGCACGGTTATAGGGGCTTGGCCACAGCCAAGCCGCCCCAAGCTGGTGCCAAAACCCGCCGCGACCAGGCATTGAACTGGTGCACAAAACCAGTACTCACCGCAATTTCGCACCATATTGGCGCATGAGATTACCTCACCAGCGCCCGGCTGAGGCGAAAGCGGTAGTCAAAATTTACGTCTTTTTCGTTGATCATCAAGGCAAAAGGCTGCCACTGGCCGGCTTTATCTTGGTAAAAACCCGCCAGTGAGCTAATTCGCAGCATGGTGCCAGTTTTTGCCCGAATATGGCCCTCGGGGGCAGGCAATAACCACAGCCAGGGGCGCATGGCCTGCACCAATTCAAGCAACTGCTTAGTACTAAGGCGGTTGCGCCGGGATAATCCTGCACCATCATAGATCTTAAAGTTACGCCAACCAAACTTTTGCTTAAGGCTGGCCTCGGCAACTGCAATTGCCTTTTCCTCTGTGACCGCCCCGCCCTGGGCACCCATCAATAGAAACAGTTGATTAGAGATAAAGTTATTGGAGTACTCCAGCATGGTTTCCACAATTTTGGCAAGGTTGCGGGAGTTTCGGTGGGTATAAATTAACTTGGCGTCGGCCGGTACCTGGGCTATCTGCTGGGGCAGTTGGCGGTTAAATAAGATCTGGCTGAATACCTGGCCAAAATAGCGCGCCGCATTAACCCGGCCACCGGGCAGGCACATGCGATAACTGCCCTTCACATTACGCCCTAACTTGCGCGCCATTGGGGTCATCGGGGTTTGATCCTCGCCCGAGCGCAAACCGCGTCGGTCGCGCTTCAGGTGCACCGTGTTGTAGTTTACCGCCAGCGCCGCGTTGGCCGCATCGTAGGGGTTATCTGAGCGGCCGCGACCATCCAAGCGCAGATCCGGGAAGTAGCTGTTATCGAGTTTTATGCGTTTAATCTCATCCAGTCGCAGGCGCTTGCTCAGGGCTAGCGAAATTAGCTCTAACTCTTCTGAGGTGAGGCCCGGATCGCCCAAGCCCTTAACCCACAAGGTATCACCTTGGCGATAAAACTCAGTGCTAAAACGGTGGGCCTCACCCCAGCGTTCCAGCGCCAGATAAGCCGTCACCAGTTTCATGGTGGAAGCGGGAATCAGCGGTTTATTACTGCGAATATCAATACCGTTATTGGCGCGGTTGGCGGCGGCCAATAAGCTGGCCTTGGGCATGGCCTCGATATCATTTAAAAAACTATTGAGTGACTTTGCCTGCGCCCAGAGGGGCAAACAGCACAATAGATAACAGCAAAAAGCCATAGCAGCTTTGTTGTTCACGAACACGGGGCTCCCTATCTTTACAATAGCGTGCAACCGCTTAGCGATTGCCGGTTTCTAATTTTAATGTCGCCAATAATCGTCGCATTTGGCGCTGTAATTTTTGCTGGCTATCACTATCCTGCTCGGCCTCGTACAGCAAGCGGTAGGCCATTTGGCTAAAACGGCTTAGCAGTGGCTGGGCGCTCGGATAATCGCGCCCCACCCGCTGTACAAACTGCTGTGGGGTCTCGCCCTGCTCGCGCTTATAGCCGTAGCGCCGCAAGCGCTGCTCTAGTGCCAGCCAGGGTTTTAAATTGGCCGGCGGCGGCAGCGGCCTGGTACGCCACCATAGCACAAAGCCAAAGCAGCCCATAATCAGGCTGGCACCAATGAGCAGCAGTGCGCCAATGCGCCAGTATTCCCGGCCGCCCAAAAAACGTTCAAACAATTGCATTTGCTGCTCTTGGTTATAGCCCAATACCCAGCTCTGCCAACTGTAATTTAAAACGTCTAAGCGCAGCCGCAGCATAGTAAGAAAAGCCGCCTGACGAAAATCAGCGGCCTGCTCCATACCCGAGGCGCTGGCGCGCTCAATATACTCGCGAAAACCAAGCTCAATACGCTCTGGGGCAACTGCAGAGGTGGGGTCATAGCGTTGCCAGCCCTTAGCTGGCAGCCACACCTCAGCCCAGGCGTGGGCGTCGGCCTGGCTTACCAACAGATACTGCTCTTCGCTTAGCCACTCGCCGCCTTGATAGCCCACCACCACTCGGGCGGGAATACCCGCTGCGCGCAAGAAAAATACAAAAGCACCCGCGTAGTGTTCGCAGTAGCCACGCTGATTAGTGAACAAAAACTCATCCACCGCGTGTCGTCCTGGC
>JAOXRV010000099.1 GCA_025800435.1 Cellvibrionaceae bacterium
GCCGCCGCTGGTGGTGAGTCAAGCCGGTGCCATGCTTGGCCAGCTAACCCTACCGCTGGCACTGTTGTGCGTAGGCGGCAGCCTCAGCTTTAGGGCGGGGCTTGGCGCCGATCAGCGGGCCTGTTTAATGTGGGCCAACGGCTTTAAGTTGGTGTTGGTGCCGGGGCTGGCCGTAGCCCTGTTGGCTCTACTGGGTTTTCGCGGTATGGATTTAGGTATTCCGTTTTTATTAATGGCCGCACCGGTGGCCACCGCCAGCTATGTGATGGTGGTGGGGCTCGGTGGCAATGATAAACTGGCGGCCAATCTGGTGGTTAGCTCCACATTATTATCCTTGTTGACGGTAAGCTTGGGCTTGGCCCTATTGCGCGGCGTCGGTTTAGCATAAGAGGCAATGTATGGATCCGCTTAAATGGGCACTATTGGCGTTGGGTTTATTGATTATCGCTGGTCTCGGTGCCTATGCACTGCATTTGCAGCGCAAGGTTAAGGCGATGGAAAAACGCCGCCAACAACAGTTGGAGCAGTTGGCGGCCGAGGCCGATGCCAAGCGTGTGCGCATTAATAAGAGTATTCAAATTATTGCCGCCGCCGTGCCCGAAGAACAAATGACCCTAACCGAGGCGGCCATGCGCTTAAGCGTATTATTAGAGAGCCTGGGTGTTAGCGAGGCCGAGCGGGAAGAATTTTCGGCCCTGTTTAAGCTGGCCGAGGCCACCGCCCATATTCCCATTTTAGAAGAGTGGAAAAACCTGCCCCTTAAAAAACGCCTGGCCTATGACCGCCAGCGCGAACAGCTAGAGCAGGACTACCGGGATTTTATTCACCAGTGTGCCGAGAACTTGCGCGGGCGCGAGTTTTAAAATTCGCACTGACACTGCCACAAGGCTCTACAGCCCACAAGGCGTTAAGCTTGTGAGGGTGGGCAGGGTTTATTGTTGGGTTGGGGGGGTTAGAAGCGTCTTTGCAACCACACTCCGCATTCAATATGGTCGGTATAGGGGAACTGGTCGAACAGGGCAAAGCGTTTGATTTGGTGGCTTTTGCAAATATTGGCCAGGTTTTCTTTTAGGGTGTTGGGGTTGCAAGAGATATACAAAATATTATTAAAGCGCTGCACCATTTTTTCGGTGTCGGCGTCTAGCCCCGCCCGGGGTGGGTCGACCAGTACTGTTTGTAAATCGTAATCCTCAAGCTCGATCCCTTCTAGCCGGCGAAAGCTGCGCACGCCGTCCATGGCTTGGGTAAACTCTTCGGCTGACATGCGCGCAATCTGAATATTCTCTACCCCGTTGCGGCGGCAGTTCTCCTGGGCCGAGGCGACCGAAGTTTTGGAAATTTCGGTGGCCAATACCTTGTCGAAGCCCTGGGCCAGGGGGATGGTAAAATTACCATTGCCGCAATAAAGCTCAATTAAATCGCCGCTTACACCTTTACAACAATCTCGGGCCCAGCTGATCATTTTTTCGCAGACATGGGCATTGGGCTGGGTAAAGCTGGCCTCTACTTGTTGGTAGTGAAATGTCTGGCCGTCGATGCTTAGGGTTTCGTCGATAGCATCTCGCTCCAATACCAGCTTCTGCTTGCGGCTGCGACCGATAATGGGTGTGCGCAGTTTGGCTTGCAGCGCCCGCGCAGCCGTCTCCCAGGCATCGTCCAGGGGCTTGTGGTAGATCAGGGTAATCAAACCATCGCCGGCCTTGCCACATAGAAATTCCGCCTGGAACAGCTTGCGGCGCAATATTTCGCTGGCGTTTAGCTCGGGCAGCAAGGCCTGCATGAGTTGGTTGAGCTTTTCTGAGGCCACCGGAAAACTGTCGATGATATAGGGCTTTTTGTATTCACCCTTGGCGTACATGGCGTAGTGTGCCCGCTCACCTTGGTGCCAAATCTTAAACTCTGCGCGCTGGCGATAGTGGCTGGTGGGCGAATCGAATACTTCGAGCCGGGGCGGCTCAAACTGGCCAAACTCAGCCCTAATTCTGCTGATTTTGGCCTCTAGCTGCTGCTGGTATTGCTCGGGATGAACTAAATGTACTGGCATAATCGCGGGCTCTGCTTAACAGGGCGGCGATTATACCTTGTCGGGACTGGTGGGGGGAGGGGGCATGAGCGTCACCGAGTTATTCAGAGGTGCCCTAGATTAAATCAACCAGCGATCAAACGGTATGACTTCGATCATTTCGCCGGCCTCAACATCAGCGCGCTCGCGCCCGAGCTTAATATAGCAGTTGGCTCTTGATAGCGAGCTGAGCATGCCCGAGCTCTGGCTACTGGCCATTTGTATTTGCCACTGCCCGCATTCACCCCGGGATAAGGTAGCGCGTTGGAAATCTGTACGCCCCGGACGTTTGCGAATGTTAATGGGGGCGGGCATCACAAATGAGGGGCTTGTGGGTGCGCGCTCGCCGGCCAGCTTTTGCAGGCAGGGCAGGGCCAGCTGGTGAAAAGTAACGGCCGCAGAGCGGGGGTTGCCCGGTAAACCAAAAAAAGGTGTGCCATTGATACTGCCAAAGGCAAAGGGCTTTCCCGGTTTAATGGCCAGCTTCCAAAAATCGATCTGGCCAATTTTGTCCAGTACGGTTTTGGTGTAATCCGCTTCACCAACGGAGACGCCACCGGAGGAGATAACCGCATCGCACTCGGAGGCGGCCTGTAAAAAGGCCGCCTCCAGCGCATCGGTGCGGTCGGGAATAATGCCCAGATCTAAAATCTCTGCGCCCAGGCGTGCCAGTATCGCCTTGACCACAAAGCGGTTGCTTTCATAAATACAGCCGGGCTCAAGCGGCTGGCCCGGTATACGCAGCTCGTCGCCACTGGAGAATAAACCAACCTTGATGGGGCGGTAGACTTCAACCTGGGCTAAACCGAGCGAGGCCAATAGGCCGAGGTCGGCGGGGTTGAGGCGGCGCCCCTGGGCCAATACCTCGGTGCCACGGGCAATATCGTTGGCGCGGCGGCGAATATTGTCGCCTTGCTTACAAGCCTGGCCCAGAGTCAACTGTTCGCTGTCTTCATTGAACTCAGTATTCTCTTGCATGATTACCGCCTGGGCCCCGGTCGGCAGGGCGGCGCCGGTCATGATGCGAACACATTGGCCAGGCACTAGCGGGCCATCGTAGGGATCACCTGCAAAGGATTTACCTACCTGAGTAAACTGGCTGTCGGCAGCGGCGCTTGCGCCTTCAAAGCAAAGGGCGTAGCCATCCATGGCGGAGTTATCAAAGCCTGGGACATCGATAGGGGAGCTGACAGTCTTGGCAAGGGTCCGATCTAGGGCCTGTTCTATGGCAAGGGTTTGGGTATGGCTTATCGCTTCAATGGCGCCTAGGAGCCTTTCCTGGGCCTGTTCCAGGGGCATTAGGCCCCCGGTATTACAGCAATTCATAGGGTTTAACTCAGTCGGGGGCTAATGGCTCTGGTTGACGACCCAAAACGACGGCTTCAAGCAGGGAGCGCAGGCCCGGTTTTTTTAGAATCTGTTTAAGGTGAACTGAGCCCATTGTCGCCCAGTGTCCGTCGGGTTTCCAGCTCTTCGATACTCTGCGTAATGAGTTTGATAACGATCAGATCTGGCTTATTGCCGGCGTCTTAGCTCACCGATGAGAGGGCCATTTGGCGTTGCTTTTTTGGGCGTGTCACCACGCTTTTATCGTAAAAACACCGATTGCAGTGGCCTCAAACTCCAGTTTTCTGCCTGATAGTATTCCCATTGCATTGGCTTAGTATCTAAATCTGTTTTGGGATTTAGGTAGCCGTAATGGATCAGCGCAAGCTGTTGATAATATTGATGTTTTTATTATTGATCTGCGGGGGCCTAGCGCTTGGCCGGGCCTTGCTGCAGGCAATGGCCCCAGACAAAGTGAGCACAGAACGCCACCGTGTCGAGGTAAAACTAGCCGATATTCCAGCTCGGGGCTTTTACTCTATCAATTACCGCAATTTTAAAGCGTTTATCGGCAAGCAGCCCAAACTGCAGGTGTTTTTAATGCCGTTTACCAATCATGCCGATGAGGATATTGATACCTACTATCTACCCGACCCCGGCTGGGATCGCCCGTTTATTCCCTGTCGCCAGTTTCAGGTCAGCAGCCAAGGTTTTGCCTGCACTGACCCCCAGCTGCATCAAAGCTGGCATCGCCAGGCCCGCTGGGATGCCAACGGCAATAACCTGGGCTCGCGCATGCCCGACCTGCAACAGGCACGGTTTAAGGTTGAAGCTGGGGTGCTAATCTTAAGCCCGCAGTTGGGCTCGGCTAAACCGAGAGGTTAGGGTGCCTCTGATCAAGCCCTTCTATGTTCAGCGGGGTCTTTAGGCGAGCCTTCTTACTTTCGATTTGCGATTGGCATGCCTTTGGTGCCAGCTCTTAGTTTGTAGTGGTTTAGCTTGCCTGAACATATGATATGCCATGATATATTACAGCCTGATAACTGAGGCTTACTATGAAGCATACGGCTAAATTGTTTATGACTGGTCGCAGCCAGGCCGTTAGGTTGCTGGCTAGCTATCGTTTTGATTGTGATGAAGTCTATATTCGGCGGGACCCGGAAACTGGGGATGTGATTATTTCGCAAAAGCCCGGTAACTGGCAGAGTTTCTTTGATCTTGTCGACGGCGCTGATGTCGCTGAAGATTTTATGGCCAATCGAGATAATGAGATGCCCCAAGAGCGAGACTTATTCTAATGCCACTAGAGCAGCCCTATATGCTGGATACCAATATGGCCAGCTATGTCATTAGGGGAGAGTTTAAAGAAGTAAGGCAGCGTTTAAATACCGTGCCGATGGCGAGTGTGTGTATTTCCGCGATCACCGAAGCTGAATTATTACACGGGCTCGCAAAAAAACCAGAGGCAAAGCGGTTCGCGCAAATCGTCCATGAGTTTCTATTGCGGGTGAATATTCGCAGCTGGACATCGGCGGCGGCAAAATCCTATGCCGAGCTTCGAACCGCCTGTGAAAGTCAGGGTAAATCTTTAGGCAATATGGATATGCTAATCGCTGCCCACGCCAGGGCAGAGGGCGCTATTTTGGTCAGCAATGATAACGCCTTTTACAATATCAACCATCTTATCTCGCTGGAAGACTGGACTGGTTCCTTTAGCTCAATAGCCACCGTTAACCACATTTAGAATCCCCGCAGTTTAAACAGGTTTTACAGCCATCCATAATAATTACCGCTTTGGTGCTGCACTTAAAACACATGCTGGCATCGGCGGGAAAATCCAGGGAGCCTTCGTCTTTTGTCTGGCTGTCGCCGCCCCGGCGTTTATATTCATCGTGCTTTTCCTGCAGTATGCGCTTTTGCTCAGCGCCCAGCTCTTCGGGTTCCAATATGCCAATTAAGCGCAAGTGGGTTTCGATAATCTCACCAATCTCGGCCACCAGCGAGGGCATAAATACGCCGCCGGATTTAAAGTAGCCACCGGTTGGGTCAAATACGGCTTTTAGTTCTTCCACCAAAAAGGTGATGTCGCCACCTTTGCGAAACACCGCCGAGATGACTCGGGTCAGGGCCACCATCCACTGGTAATGCTCCAGGTTTTTGGAGTTAATAAAAATTTCAAACGGTTGCATGCGCTCGTATTCGGTACCCGGGTTTAGCACGATATCGTTAATGGTGATATACAGGGCATGCTCGGACAGCGGCGGTTTAATTTTATAGGTGGCGCCGTGCAGCTGCTCTGGGCGGTTGACCTTCTCGTGCATGCTCTCTGGCTCTGGCGCCGCTGGGGCCTCTTGGGCCGCCTCTGGGTCGACGATACGAAAGCCGACAATCTTTTGCTCAATGGTTTTAGTGCTCATACTGTTACTCCTTACAGCTTGCCGTAGTAGCCTTCTTTTAAGGCGTCATAGAGGTTGGCGGCTGTATGGGTCTCGCCGTCATAGTCGATGGTTTCATTGCCCTTTAAAGACACGGTGCTGCCGTCTTCCAAGGTAAACTCGTATTGGGTATTGGCCAGGTCTTCATCTTTTACCAATACGCCCTGGAAGGCCTCTGGGTTAAAGCGGAAGGTGGTGCAGCCCTTAAGCCCCTGTTCGTGGGCATAGAGGTAGATATCTTTAAAATCTTCGTAATCGATATCGCTGGGCACATTAATGGTTTTGGAAATTGAAGAATCCACCCATTTCTGGGCCGCTGCTTGTACATCCACATGCTGCTTGGGGGTCACCTGATCGGCA
Organism: Cellvibrionaceae bacterium; assembly: GCA_025800435.1. Lineage (GTDB taxonomy): Bacteria > Pseudomonadota > Gammaproteobacteria > Pseudomonadales > Cellvibrionaceae > Pseudoteredinibacter. Next base: position 6,184 of record JAOXRV010000099.1, read on the forward strand.
ATCACAAAATAATCCGGCAGCGAAACATACGGGTCTTGGGAGTTAATTTCCGCCTGGGGATTGATTAGGGCGCGGTAGGCCAGTAGCTCGTAGGAGTAGACATCGGTTTTTTCTTTGCTCTTTTTGCCCTCGCGAATAATATTGCGGGCATAGTGGTGGGCAAAGCTGGGCTCGATGCCGTTGCTGGCGTTGTTGGCAAACGATAGGGCGATGGTGCCGGTGGGGGCGATGGAACTGTGGTGGGTAAAGCGGCAGCCATGCTCGGCCAGGGCCTCGATCAGCTCCGGCTCGGCTCCGGCCACTTTTTGCATATAGCGGCTGTACTTGGCCCACAGTATTTTGGCGCTGACTCTATCACCCACTTTAAATTCATTGGCCAGCTCAGGGCGCAGGCCCAGTAACTCGGTGGTGATGGTGTAGTCCTCGGCAAAAATAGGGGCCGGGCCTTTTTCTTTGGCAAGTTTTAAACCCTCACGCCCGCCGGCAAGGGCCAAGTGTTTACTGACCCGCTCGGTAAACTCTACCGAGGCTTGGCTGCCATAGGCCATGCCGAGCATGGCCATGGCCGA
>JAOXRV010000131.1 GCA_025800435.1 Cellvibrionaceae bacterium
CTTAAAAAACCCAAAATCGACAGTACCCGGGCCACCATCACCAGTGGCAGGCTGCGGCTTAAGCCGGCCACCGCCAATATCCAGCCGGCAGTCATCAACACCCACAATAGAAACGAACCCTCATGGCCACCCCATACCGCCGATAATTTGTAGTACCAGGGCAACATGGAGTTAGAGGTGGCGGCCACATAGGCCACCGAAAAATCGTCTTGGGCAAAGCTTAGGGTAAGGCAAACATAGGCAATGGCCACAAACACAAATAGCCCCGCCGACAAGCTGCGGCTGGCGCGCATCCACAGCACATTATTGGTGTAGCTGCCCCACATGGGCAGCAGCGCCAGCAGGCCGGCTAGGCCCAGGGCGACAATCAGGGCCATATGCCCCAGTTCGGCTATCATCGATACCTACCTTTTATATAGCTTGCGCCAGAATAGTCTTGGCTTAATAAGATTTATTACCGGACATATCCATACCCTCACAGCTGGCCTGGTGGCCGGTGCCGGTTTCAGCACTGGCCTGTGCCATGGCCTCTGCCACTTCTGGCGGGGTATAGTTTTCATCGTGCTTGGCCAATACCTGCTCGGCCATAAAAACTTTATTTGGTAGCTTACCGTTCAACACCACGGCCTCGCCCTCGGCAAACAGATCGGGCAGTATACCGGTATAACGCACCGCCAAGTCCGCAGCGCCGTCGGTAATATCAAACTGTACGCTCAGATCGGTTTTGCTGCGCGCTACCGAGCCCGGCACCACACAGCCACCGGCGCGGATATTAATGCCCTCGGGGGCATCAGCGGTAACTAGTTTTGAGGGCGGATAAAACAAATTAATATTTTCGCGCAGGGCGAACATCATCAGCCCTACCGCCAGGCTGGTAAAGACCACGATAAATAACACGATAATTAAACGTTGTTTGCGTACCGGGTGCATGGGCATAAACTTCTCACATTAGCTTAAGCGGGTGAATCGGCTCGATCCTGGCTTTGGGCCTGGGACTGTTTCAATTTAAGCAGGCGCTGGGCCTGTTGGGCCTGGGCCCGTTTTTTTCTGGCCGGAGCCAAAATAATAAAAGTTACTGCGATCAGGCCGGCGATATAGCAGACCCAGACATAGGGCCCGTGCCCAGACATCTGTATAAAATCGGCAACGCTGTCAAACCGAAATTGCATCAGCCCTGCCCTCCTATGCCCTGGGTATTGGGCAGTAGCGCCTGTTGTACCCAGCGAGTTTTAAATTCTCGCACCAGAATTTCACTGCGGGTGGCGGCCAATAGCGCCCAGGTAAAAAACACGTAAAAGCCCGCAATCATTAACAGCAGTGGGTACAGCATCTCCGGCGCAATGCTACTGGAGCTTATCTTAATAGAGGCGGGCTGATGCAAGGTGAACCACCAGTCTACTGATTTATAAATAATAGGAATATTAACCGTGCCCACCAAGCTTAAGATAGCACTGGCCTTATCGGCCATATCTTGATCGGTAAAGGCCTCTTGCAGGGCGATCACACCGAGGTAAAGAAAAAACAGGATAAGTA
>JAOXRV010000136.1 GCA_025800435.1 Cellvibrionaceae bacterium
TTTGTAAAGAAGAGAGCTTCCACGCGCGCCAAGGTTTTGAAGGCATGCTGGCCCTGGCCCGGGGCAATGAAGCCCAGCGCGAAATGTGCCAGGATGCGATCAACCGCTACTGGTGGCCGGCGCTGATGATGTTTGGCCCCAGCGATGGCGACTCGCCCAATACCGCCCAGTCGATGAAGTGGAAAATCAAGCGCTTCACCAACGACGAGCTGCGCCAAAAGTTTGTCGACCAGACCGTGCCGCAGATTGAATACCTGGGCATGAAGGTGCCCGACGAAGGCTGTAAGTGGAACGAAGAGCGCGGCCACTACGACTACAGCGATCTGCCCTGGGAAGAGTTCTATGAGGTGCTCAAGGGTCACGGCCCCTGCAATCACGAGCGCCTGGAGGCCCGTCGCAAGGCTCACGATGAAGGCAGCTGGGTGCGCGAGGCGGCCCTGGCCTATCACCAAAAACAAGCAGAAAAAAACAGCCAGTCCGTGGCTTAGCTTAAATAAATTAATGGCGGCAGTGTCGTCACTAAAAAGATGATGGAGAAGAATTATGGTTGACCAATATTTACCACTGTGGGAAGTCTTTGTTCGTTCTAAGCGCGGTATGGATCACAAACACTGCGGCAGCGTACACGCCGCCGACGCCGAGCAGGCCCTGCAATACGCCCGCGATGTCTACACCCGCCGCAGCGAAGGCAATAGCATCTGGGTGGTAGAAGCCAAGCACATTGTCGCCACCCAGCCCGATGATCAAGAGGCGTTTTTCGAGCCCGCCGATGATAAAGTTTACCGTCACGCCACATTTTACGATGTGCCCGCCGACGTAAAACACATGTAAGTCTGACCCGAGAGCGAATAAGAAGGTAATAACCAATGAGTGCAATGACACAACAACAAGCATTGTTTACCTACACTCTGCGCCTGGCAGACAATGCATTAATTTTAGGCCACCGCCTGTCCGAGTGGTGTGGTCACGGCCCCTTCCTTGAGGAAGACATCGGCGTTATCAACACCGCCCTAGATCTGCTCGGCCGCTGCCGTATGCTCTATACCTACGCCGGTGAGGTAGAAGGCAAGGGCCGCGACGAAGACCAGTTGGCCTATCACCGCAGTGAGCGCGAGTTCACCAACTACCTGTTGATGGAACAGCCCAAGGGCGATTTTGCCTACACCACCGTGCGTCAGTTTATGGCCGATGTTTGGAACCTGCATTTCT
>JAOXRV010000149.1 GCA_025800435.1 Cellvibrionaceae bacterium
AGCAACTCCTGCAGCACATCCAGGCTTTCACTGGTTTCAATGGACTTAATACGTCGACGCAGCTCGCGGTTTTCAAGGTCTAGCTTGTCGGTTAATTCGGCGATCATCTGCAGGCGCCGGGCCATGGGGAGGTCTTTCTTGCCGTTGAGCAGCTCTTCCTCGGTAACTTCCACCTCACTTAGGCGTAAGCGGCCACTGGGCACGGGGTTGGGCTTAGCCGAGGGCTCATCTTCAAGTGGCGCCGGGTCTTCATTGGGGCCCAGCGGCTCGCGCGCCACCTCGTCCAGGGCCGCCACCTGGCTGACACTATAGCCCTCTCTCGGTTGAGCAGCGGGACCGCGCAGCGCCAGATTGGCACCGTTGCGCAGGCGGTGGATGCCCCCATCAAAGGCGTCTGGGTTTTGCTGATAAATCTGGGCAATCACATCGCGCAGGGGCCAGTTGGGGTCTTGGCGCATACGCTGGGCAATTTGCGAAAGCGTATCACCGGAGCGAACTTGGTATTCCACCACCGGGGCGTCGCCATCACTGGCCGGGGCAACTCGCTCATCGCTGGGGCTTTGGGCCTGTTGCCGCTCCCATTGCTCGTCTTCTTCTTGCAGGGCTTGCCACGGGGTTTGTTTGCGCTTGGCGGGCTTTGGCCGCGGCGGCTGCGGACGGCTAGCTTGCCTGGGGACTACCGCCGCCCCCCAGCGTGGCATGCGGGCATATTCGGCTTGGCTGGGCAGGCGCAAGCGCGCGCCCACCACCATGGTTTCCATACCACCGGTAAATGCTTGGGGGTTGCTCTCGTATAAATGGCGAGTAACGGCGCGCAACTTAATATTGGTGTCTTGGCGTATATCCTGGGCAATACGCGATAGGCTTTGCCCCGGGCGCACCGTGTGATACTCGGCGTTGCCATCGGCCTGCTGGAAACTGGGGTTTGAGGCCTGTTGCTGGGGCTGGGGCTTTAGACTCTGTTGAAACAGGGGCTTATAGGCTGAGCTCGCCGTGGCCGGCCTGGCCGCCGGGGCCCGGGGCGAGCGCTGGGGTTGATCGCTATTGCGGCTAAGCCAATCACCATCTTGGCTATTGCGCTGGGGCTTGCTGGGCTCGGGCTCCGGGGCGGGGCGCGTGGGCTGAGTAAGCGGCGGGTGCAGCGGCTCGATGCCACTGGCCTTGGGGTCTAGCAGTAAGCTGTACTCTCGGTAGCTTTTGCCGCCTGGCCATTCAAGCGCCAGCATAAAGTTCATAAAGGGCTCGTTAACGGGTGTGCTCGACCACAGCCTTACAAATAGGCGCTTGTCTTTGCGCTCTACTTTAAACTTTAAGGGAAGGTGGGCCGCGACTACATCCACCCCCATGCGGGCGGCTTCTTCGGCGCGAACTTGGCGCAGGCGGATATCGCCAGGGCTAAACTGGCCGTTGGGGTCAAAGATATCAACCTCGGCGCGCAGGGGCTCGCCAAGCCAATTTTCGTGTTTGATTTGGCCAAGGCCCAGGGCCTGGGCAAAGCTGGCAAAGCACAGTAGGCCAACGGCCAGCAATAGGCCATGTGCCCCTTTTCGAACGAGGGAACTAAATGGGCTCGTGCGCCGCAGCCATTGTTGCAAGCTAGGTCTAACTTCCATGTAGCATCTCGGGGAAAAACAGCAAGTTAATAACTGCTCGATTGATCGCATTCACACCCACACCGCTAGGCCAGACCATGCGGCAGCCCATATTAATAATGAATTGTTGTGATTTTAGTCAAACGTGAGCCAATTCACAACAATATTAATAACTTAGCGTGAATTGCTGACGAAAAAAATTGACCCGCCATTGTGGTGGCGGCAACTCTTTCTAGTGTAGCTCGTGTTTGACGGTCGTCAGGGGTTTTATTTTTTCGCCTTAATCATCAAGTCAGGGACTGATAGCTCTTCTCAAGCTTTTTCAGTGCTTTTTTACCAAACTCGCCATAACACTGCTGCAGGGCGTGGCGCAGGCGCGCCCGGCTCATATCCGGGCCCAGTAAGACCATGGAGTCCATCACCGAAAAGGAGGCCGTGCTGCCGGCAATGGCGATAAACAGAGGCGCCAAAAAGTCCTTGAGTTTAATATCCAGCTGGCTCGCCAAGGTTTTAAGGGTGTTGAAGATCTCGTCACGCTGCCAGTGACGCAGAGACTCTAGGCGCCACAGGGCAAATTGCAGCACTTGTTTTAACTGCTCATCGTCCAGCTTAACCTCGGCAAAGCTGTCTTTAGTGACGGGCAACTGGCCCGCTGCCAAAAACCCCGCAATTGGCACAAAATCGCTTAAGGTCGACATACGCGGCTGGGCCAGCGGCAGCACCTTTTCTAGATTGTCGCGGTTAAGCGCCCAGTTTTGCAGCCGCTCGGCCAGCTGACCGACGTTTAAATCCTCTCTAATCCAAAGGCCGTTAAGCCAGGATAGTTTTTCCACATCAAAAATGGGGCCGCCCAGGCTTACCCGCTGTATATCAAAATTATTCATCATTTGGGCAAGGCTAAATTTTTCGCTCTCATCGGGCATCGACCAACCCATCCGACCCAGGTAATTCAGCAGTGCCTCGGGCAGATAGCCCATGCGCTCGTAGTACAGAATACTGGTGGGGTTTTTACGCTTGCTAAGCTTGGATTTATCCGGGTTGCGCAACAGTGGCAAGTGGCACAGCTGGGGCATCTCCCAGCCAAAGTAATCGTACAACAGCTTGTGTTTGGGGGCAGAGTTAATCCACTCCTCACCGCGCAGCACATGGGTAATTTTCATCAGGTGGTCATCCACCACATTGGCCAAGTGGTAGGTGGGCATACCGTCTGATTTTAGCAGCACCTGGGCATCAACTTGGCCCCAATCCAGTTCGATAGTGCCGCGCAGCATATCTTCCACTGGGCAGGGGCCTTCACCCTCGGGCACAACCATGCGCACCACATAGGGCATGCCGGCGGCCTTGCGCTTTTCAACTTCCTCGGCGGGCAACTTGAGTTCGCTGGGTTTTAGGGCGGC
>JAOXRV010000807.1 GCA_025800435.1 Cellvibrionaceae bacterium
TATCAACTGCACCGCGCCAGAGTTTGAAGAGCCGGGCCACCCATTCACCGAAACGCCCAAAGTGGCAGGTATCCCTGTGGGTTTGCCAACGGATATGCCGAAAGCGTGGTTTGTGGCGCTAGCATCGCTATCCAAAGCCGCAACGCCTGAGCGGCTCAAGCAGAACGCAACATCAGAGCAGCTGATCTATCCACCCACCACCCATAAACGCAAACCCTAAGAGGCCCAGAGATGAGCAAAGTACTAGTGGGGCCCTTTAACCGCGTGGAGGGCGACCTAGAGATTACGCTAGAAACCGCCAATAACCGCGTGAGCGAAGCGCGGGTAAACTCGCCGCTTTATCGCGGCTTTGAGACCATGCTGGTTGGCAAAGCGCCTTACGATGCCATGGTGTATACCCCGCGTATTTGCGGTATCTGCTCGGTTAGCCAATCGGTGGGAGCTGCACGCGCATTAGCCGATATCAGCAAGCTAGAGATTCCAGAAAACGGCCAGCTATGTACCAACTTGGTGCTTGCGAACGAGAACATGGCGGATCTGCTCACTCATTTTTACCTCTTTTTTATGCCCGATTTCGCGCGGGAGAGTTACCGCGGCCAGCCTTGGTTTAAAAACGCAGAGGCACGTTTTAAAGCGGTAAAAGGCACTGCACACCAAGAGG
>JAOXRV010000171.1 GCA_025800435.1 Cellvibrionaceae bacterium
TTTAACTGCTCGCCGGCCAGGGCGGCCAGCTCGCTGTCGTCCAGCAGCTCAACCAAGGTGGCGATATTGTAACCGCCGAGCATCATGCCCAGCAGCTCAACCGCTTTGCTCTTATCGATCAGGGGGCTTGTGGCTTCGCCTTTGGCAATCGCAGACAGGAAACCGGCTTTAACGTAGGCGGCCTCGTCCACACCGGGGGGTACGCGGTTGGTGATCAGGTCGACCAGGGTCTCTTCTTCACCGGCAGGTGGGTTTTTCAGCAGCTCAACCAGGCCGGAGACCTGCTCTGGGTTGAGGGGCTTGGGCGGCACACCTTCGGCGGCGCGTTCTTCCACGTGTTTACGATAAGCTTCAAGCACGGTTGTATTCCTCTTTAATAGTTTAGAAGGCCCGCAGGCCCTCAGGTGTTCCGGCGGCTATACCGGAGTATTGCCCAGCCGTATAGCCACGGCGGGGCAATCAATCAGCACGGCTATTGCTGGCTACGGTGGTGAGGTTTTGGCCCCAGGGCCTGTAAAAAAACTACCACATAATGGCAAATAGGCCATTTCCGGGGCGCATATTCTAGCCTAAAGGGAGTTTTGTGTTAAGAATCAACGGGATAATACTTGCTTATGCCCGCTATTCACCGACCCGATTGTGGCCCGCCCCGGCGGGGCCTATGCTAGCCCCGCTGCGGTGGCCTGGCCAATTAGCGAAAAGTCGAGGGTGCTGGGGCAGGAGGGTGCTTAGCAGCCTCTGGTGACCACTACTTCGTCGTCGCCCAAGTGATCCAGCTGAAACTCGACAAAGCTGAGCACATCGGCCTTGCCGTGGGACTGGGCCTGCTTTTGTAGCAAAATTCCCAATAGCGCGTTAAATAGCGTGTCGCAACTCATGGCTGGGTCGGTCTCGGCGGCTTTGCAGGCGTTGTCGAGTAGTGCGGCGGCGGTGGCGTATTCTCCACTCATTGGGATGCTCCTTTGGGTATTTACGTTTTTATGCTGCTTATTATAGGCGGGGCTAGTTGTAGCCAATTGACAAAAATCAGACAATTTGGGCTCGACACCTGCGCTAAATCAAGCTCGGGCACGCTTGGCGGCTAAAATAGGCCCCCAAATTTCTTAAGGTGCCTCTGAATACGCTTTTCATTTGTGCCCATTTTGTTTATGTTCCCCCGCTTGGTAAATTGTGGTCAAATCCACTTTGGCTTAGCAAAGGAACTCTGTTAATGGTGCTCGCCCGCGTCAAAACCCCCTGTATCGGCATCTGCTCCACCAGTATTGGTGATGAGGTCTGCCGTGGTTGCAAGCGCTTCAGTCACGAGGTGATCGATTGGAATGCCTATAATGAGAGCCAGCGGCGGCTGATTGCCGAGCGTCTTGAGGGTTTTTTAATCCAGGTGGTGGCCAACAAAGTACAGGTAGTCGATGCGGCGCTGTTAGAAACCCAGATGCGCCACCAAAATATCCGCTTTGACGAGCGCCAAAACCCATACTGCTGGGTGTTTAAGCTGCTCGAAGCCGGGGCCTCTCAGGTGCAACCCGCCAGCTATGGCCTGCAGTTGACCCACGCCTGGGCTGAGCAACCCTTGGTTGAGATCAAAGACGCCATCGATAAAGACTTTTATGCTCTGTCCTGCGCCTATTACGAGCGCTATATTGCCCCGGGTGAGGCCCAAGCCTAATTAACCACTAAGACTTGCCATGACTGATTTATCTGAAATACACGCTTTTTTGCGCTGCGAGACCCCCGATGCCTGGATTGAGCAGGCCCAGAACCACCTGGATATTCTGCTGATCGACCACGCCAATTGCGAAAAAAAGGCCGCCGGCACAGCCATGAACCTGATGTACCGCTATGTCGATAACTTTGATCTGCTCAATAAAATGTCGCGCCTGGCTCGGGAAGAGCTGCGCCATTTTGAGCAGGTGATCGCAATCATGGAACAGCGCGGTATCGCCTATCCACAAATTCAAGCCTCGCGCTATGCAGCTGAGCTGCGCAAACCCATTCGCACCCACGAGCCAGGGCGCCTGGTCGATACCCTAATTGTGGGGTCGATTATCGAGGCCCGCTCCTGCGAGCGCTTTAATAAGCTGGCGCCTTTTTTAGATGCCGAGCTGCAAAAATTTTACCTGTCGCTGCTTAAATCCGAGGCCCGCCACTACCAGGATTACCTGGGCCTGGCCGAGCAAGCCGCCGGCGGTGAGCCCATCGATGGGCGGGTGGATTTGTTTTTAGAGCTGGATAAAAAATTGATGCTTGAGCCCGATACCGAGTTTCGTTTTCACAGTGGGCCAGTAGAAGCTTAAACGCGCAATTGGCAAGGGCAGGGTAGCTTGGAGCAAACACCGGATAATAAACAATGGCGCTGGCAGCAGCGCTGGAACCTGGAGCAGGATCTGGCGGCCATTGGCCGCTTAATTGACCGGCCGCTGTGGGTAAAAATAATTATTGCCATGTTCCTGGGCTTAGGGCTTGGCATTGCCATTTCCCCTCAGGGTGGCCAATTACTGCCCGAGGCCAGCGCCCTTAGTATTGCGGGCTGGTTAAAACTGCCGGGGTCAATATTTTTAAATATGATCCAGATGGTGGTGATCCCGCTGATTATCTCTTCGATCATTCTGGGCGTAGCCAGCAGTGGCGACCCGGCTTATTTACGTCGTGTCGGTTTGCGAATATTTCCGTATTTTATCAGCACCACGATTATCGCCGTCACGATTGGTATATTTCTGGCCAGCAGTATCGAGCCAGGCCAGTATATCGATGCCGCTTATCTACAACAGTTTATTCAGCAGGGCCAAGCTGCCGCCCCTACCGCAGCCGCGCCGCCACAGTCATTGCCGGAGCGAATTTCCAGTTTAGTTCCGGCCAATATCTCCGCTGCCCAGCTTAATAAAGATATGCTGCAAATCGTTATTTACGCCTTGTTTTTTGCAGTCGCCATTGTCGCTTTGCCCAGCCAGCGACGCCAGCCTTTATTGAGTCTGCTTGAGAGTATTCAAGACGCCTGTTTAAAGCTGATCGGCTGGGCCATGTTGCTAGCCCCTTATGCAGTGTTTGGGCTGTTGGCAGATATCGCCATTCGGGTGGGGCTTAATGCCATGCTTGGGGTGTCGGCTTATATGGGAACCGTGGTACTCGGCCTGTTGTTGCTACTGTGCTTGTATGTATTAGTCGCCTGGGCCTTGGCTAAGCAACCACCGCTTAAGTTTTTAAACTCGATTCGCTCGGCCCAGCTGCTGGCCTTTTCCACTTCTAGTTCGGCTGCGGTAATGCCGCTGTCGATGCAAATTGCGCAAGATAAACTGGCGGTGCGCCCGGCCATTAGCAAATTTATTATCCCCCTGGGGGCCACCATTAATATGGATGGCACCGCCCTCTATCAAGTGGTGGCGGCGATATTTCTAGCCCAGGTTTACGGTGTCGATTTAAGCTACACCCAAATTGCATTACTCAGCGCCACCACCGTCGGCGCTTCTATAGGCTCACCAAGTACCCCCGGGGTGGGTATCGCTATACTGGCCACTATCTTGGCAGATATCGGCATACCCGCCAGTGGCATTGCCCTAATTATCGGCGTCGATCGACTGCTCGACATGTGCCGCACCACCATCAACGTCACCGGCGACCTAACCGCCTGCACCGTAATGAACAGCTGGCTCCCAGACCAAAAATAACGTTTGGGATCAAACGTTTGGGGTCAGGCCTTTGGCTTTGGGGTCAGACCTTTGGCTTTGTCAAAAATAGACCGGCTGTTTTGTCCTTGCTGCGTTTCGAGGGCTATAGGTTGATCGTTGATGGGTATGCGCTGTCAAATCAGACCTGCTTTGCGATGGCACCATTACGGATTGTTTTAACGGCCTCTTCTCTATTCATATATTCCTCACCAGGTCTTTAGTTATTCAGAGGTTTGCCAGATATTTGATCGGGTCAAGGTAAAAAGCTTTTTTATAACCCTGAGTTGAATCGTCAATTAGCCACGGGGAAGGAATTAAACTGACAATAGAGTAGTGCAGGTGGGCTTGTTTACCCCTAGCGTTTCCGGTGCTTCCTACGGTGCCAACGACCATGCCTTTAGT
>JAOXRV010000172.1 GCA_025800435.1 Cellvibrionaceae bacterium
CAGCGTATTGAGGCCGAATTGAATTGGGGCCAAATAGCCCAGCAGACGGTCGAGGCCTATCAAACAACGATTGGGGCATATTCGTAAATGGCGTATTTACTGACCGCCTTGGCCATTGGCTGTATTTGGTTTTCGGCCAAATACAAGTGGTGGAAGCCGGCAATTAGCCTGGCAAAACCGCGGATACTGATGTACCACATGGTGCGTGAACATGTGCCCGGCGCCCGCTTTAACGGCCTGCGGGTAAAACCTGCCCTGTTTGAGCGCCAAGTGAGCTGGTTGGCGCGCAAAGGCTGGCAGTTTTACTTTCTGTCCGAGCTGCTGGAAGCCGAAACAGCCCCAGAAAAAGCGGTAGTGTTGACGTTTGACGATGGCTTTGAGGACAACTACCGCAATGTGCTGCCGGTATTAAAAAAATATGGCGCCAAGGCCACGCTGTTCTTGGTGGAAGAGCGCTTTGACAACGACTGGTCGGTGAAAAAAAAGGCGCATCATTCCTCTGGTGAGCTGATGCGAGAACCTAAACTGACAGATGAGCAAGTCAGGGAAATGATCGACAGTGGCTGTTTTGAAATTGGCGGCCACAGCCTGACCCACGCGGATTTTAGCAAACTGGAACTCGACGCGAAGCAGCGTGAGCTGTGCCAAAGTAAGCAAGTGCTTGAAGAAAAGTTTGCGGTAGACATTAAAACCTATGCATACCCATTTGGAATTTACAGCGATGAGGACAGGGAGCTAGTGAAGGATCATGGCTATGCTTGCGCCGTTACTACCATCGAAGGTATTGATGATGATATTCAACAGTGCCGCTACGATCTCAAGCGGGTTAAGGTTGCCGGCAAAAAGAATTTTCTACACTTTAAAACCAGTCTTCGATTAGGTCTTAAGGGGCTGCTATAACATGCTGGCACACATGGCCCTTGGCCTAATAGTTCTTGCACTTGCAGTGCTGCCATTTGGCCGCTACACCGAGATTCCCCTGGCGCTGTTAACGTTTGTGGGTGTGTATTTACTGATTAGCCGGCGGGTTTCGTTTACCAGTTCGCCGGTAAAGTACTACAGCTGGGCATTTTTACTGTTCTTTGTGCCGATGCTGGTGGCCCTGCCCGATGCGGTAAATTTTTCAAAAAGCCTAACTACAACCCTAGGCAGCCTGCGCTATTACTTCGCCGGCCTGGCGATTATCTGCCTGCTGGGCAGGGGCGTTGGCGGCATGAGCAAATGGATAGTGTTGATTATGCTGGTGTGGGCGCTCGATGCAATCATACAGCTGATCACCGGCAGCAATGTGTTTGGCTACCAGTACGATGGTCTTCGCCTTAATGGTATGTTTGGTGAAGACGGTAACTTTAAACTCGGTTTATCGCTGGTACTGTTTTTGCCCCTGGCGCTGATCTGGTCGCTAAAGCGCTACTCGCTCTGGGTTACATTTCTCTTGGCGATACTGCTGGTGGCGGTGGTTATCTTAAGTGGCAATCGCAGTGCCTGGGTGATAACGGCGGTAGAGCTGGGTGTGTTGAGCCTGTTTTTGCTGCGCAGTGGCGCTATGCGTTGGCGACAGCTGTTAGCTGGCTTCACTATCCTGGTGCTCAGCAGTGTGCTTGTGGTCAGCACCAATAAGGGGGTGCAAGAGCGCACGGTCGATATGATAGAAGCGGTCGAGCGGCTGGACTATCAGTCGATCGATAAGGCCCTGAGCCAGCGCCTGGAGATCTGGCAGGCCGCGGTCGCCATGCTCTCAGATAACTGGTTCAATGGCGTTGGCCCCAGGGGGTTTCGCTATGCCTACGCCAACTATCTGGAGAATGGCGATAAGCACACGGCAAATCACGATGAGCAGGGCCGCCCCCTGATGCACCATGCCCACCAGCTTATTTTAGAAGTGCTGTGCGAGACCGGTGTGGTGGGCTTGCTGGGTGTGCTTTTACTTTGCCTGTTGCTGTACCACTGTTGGCACCATATGCCCGGAGACCGTTTGCTAGCGCTGTCGTTCGGGGCTGCCGTGGCCGGTTTGCTGTTTCCCATCAACTCCCACTTGGCGTTCTATTCTTCTTATTCGGCGCAGTTATTTTGGCTGCTGCTGGCCCTGTATTTTGCCGCCCAAGCCGAAACCCAAGCCCAGGGCAGCTCGCAGCTTAAACGCAGTTAGCACGGCCCGGAGCTTGCTAATCGCGGTTTGAACAAGGCCTGGGCAGCTGCTAGAATTAGCCGCTTAAGTGTTTGATTTTTAAGGCTCGCCTTCGACCGAATGCGGGCCTTTTTGATGGCACTTTTGGGTTTTTATTAGATACCGGTTGCGCCGCCTTATTTTATGCCGGCGGTGCCGCTGCTTTTTTAATCACGTGGCCTTTGGTAGGGGTCACCACTGATGGGATACCACTATGCCTGTTATTACTCTCCCCGATGGTTCTAAACGCGAATTTGACTCAGCGGTCAGCATCTATGATGTCGCCGCCGATATTGGCCCCGGTTTGGCCAAAGCCACCCTGGGTGGCCAGGTTAACGGCGTGCGCATGGACGCTTGCGACCTGATCGAAGAAGACGCCGAGCTGACAATCTTCACCAGCCGCGACGAAGACGGCCTGGAAATTATTCGTCACTCCTGTGCGCATCTGCTGGGCCACGCCCTCAAGCAGGTGTTCCCCGAGGCCAAGATGGCCATCGGCCCCACCATCGAACACGGCTTTTACTACGATATCGACCTGGATCACGCCCTCACCGAAGAGGACGTGGCAGCGCTGGAAAAACGCATGTTGGAGTTGGCCAAGACCAACTACGCGGTGGTAAAAAAGAAAGTCAGCTGGCAAGAGGCCCGGGATACCTTCGAGCGCCGGGGCGAGCCCTATAAGATGGAGATTTTAGACCGGGATATTCAGCGCGATGACCGCCCCGGCCTGTATCACCACGAAGAATACGTCGATATGTGCCGCGGCCCCCACGTGCCCAATATGAGTTTTTGCCACCACTTTAAACTGATGCGCACCTCCGGTGCCTACTGGCGCGGCGATAGCGACAATAAAATGCTGCAGCGTATTTACGGCATTGCTTTTGCCGATAAAAAAGCCCTAAAAGCCCATCTGCGCTTTTTGGAAGAAGCGGTTAAGCGTGACCACCGCAAACTGGCCAAAAAATTTGACCTATTCCACCTGCAAGAAGAAGCCCCAGGTATGGTGTTTTGGCACCCCAAGGGCTGGTCTATCTACACCACCATTGAAGAGTATATGCGCAAGGTACAGCGCGATAATGGTTACCAAGAGATTAAAACCCCCCAGGTGGTGGAGCGCACCCTGTGGGAGAAATCCGGCCACTGGGACAAATTTGGCGACGATATGTTTACGGTGAAATCTGAAGACAAAGACTTTGCCATTAAGCCGATGAACTGCCCCTGCCATGTGCAGGTGTTTAACCAGGGCCTAAAAAGCCACAACGATCTGCCCCTGCGCCTGGCCGAGTTTGGCTCCTGCCACCGCAACGAGGCCTCGGGCTCGCTGCAGGGCATTATGCGGGTGCGCGGCTTTGTTCAGGATGACGCCCATATCTTCTGTGAAGAGGGTGCCATTCAAGACGAGGTATCGGTATTTACCGACCTGCTCTACGCGGTTTACGAAGACTTTGGCTTTAGCGATGTCATTATTCGCCTGTCGACCCGCCCGGAAAAGCGCGTGGGCACCGATGAGGACTGGGACAGAGCCGAAAAAGCCCTGGCCGACGCCCTGGATGCTAAGGGCCTGGCGTTTGAATACCTGCCGGGCGAGGGCGCCTTTTATGGGCCTAAGATCGAATTCTCCCTCAAAGATTGCCTGGGCCGGGTTTGGCAGTGTGGCACCATTCAGGTGGATTTCTCCATGCCGGGCCGGCTGGATGCCCAATATGTGGCCGAAGATGGCAGTCGCCAGACCCCGGTGATGCTGCACCGGGCTATTTTGGGCAGTTTTGAGCGTTTTATCGGTATCTTGATCGAGCACTACGAGGGCAACTTCCCCACCTGGCTGGCGCCAGAACAAGTGGCTATTCTCAATATTACCGACAATCAGGCCGAATTTTGCCAAAAAGTCGAAAAAACCTTGTGTGACAAGGGCTTTCGGGCCAAATCGGACTTGAGAAATGAACGCATCGGCTTTAAAATCCGCGAGCACACGATTCAGAGGATCCCTTATCTGCTGGTGATCGGCGATAAAGAGGTTGAATCACAAGCCGTGGTGGTACAAACCCGTACTGGCGAAAAACTGGGCACCATGAGCCTAGACGCCTTTATTGAGCGGCTTGAACAAGACGTGGCGCAACGCAGCCGAGCTGCTTCCTGAGGCTACCGCGAAACGGTGCACCCGGGGGGCGCCTCGGCGTTTGCGCTTGAGGGGCTTATAGGCCCGCCCTGTGGGGGCGGGCAGGGCCCAAATGAGAGGAGAAATTCGTTATCAAAAGAGATAACCAGAAAGGCCGTTCTAAAAAGGCCACGATTAATGAGGCTATTGAAGCCGATAAGGTACGCCTGATCGGTGCAGACGGCGAGCAAGTGGGGATTGTCAGCCTTGATGAGGCACTGCAAACCGCCCGCTCAGCCAGCTTGGATCTGGTACAAATTGCCGGTGATTCAGACCCTGTGGTCTGTAAAGTGATGGACTACGGCAAGCATCTCTTTGATATTAAAAAGACCAAGGCTGCTGCGAAGAAGAAGCAAAAGCAGCAACAGGTCAAGGAAATGAAGTTTCGCCCGGGAACGGACATTGGTGATTACAACATTAAGTTGCGTAACATCACCCGTTTCCTCGAAGCCGGGGATAAGGTCAAGATATCACTGCGATATCGCGGCCGGGAAATGGCTCACCAGGAGCTGGGTATGGAGATGTTAGGCCGTATCGAGAAAGACCTGGAAGAGCTAGCAATAGTCGAGCAACGCCCGAAAATGGAAGGGCGCCAGTTGCTGATGATTATTGCCCCCAAAAAGAAGAAGTGATCGGGCTTTTAGCTGCCTTCTTACTTCAAATTAACCACTAAAAACATCCGGAGTTATTCAGATGCCAAAAGCTAAAGTACACAGTGGCGCCGCCAAGCGCTTCAAAAAAACGGCTGCGGGCTACAAGCACAAGCACGCTAACAAAAGCCACATCCTAACCAAGATGACCACCAAGCGTAAGCGTCAGCTGCGCGGTACTAACATTCTTGACAAAGACAATGTTGTTCTCGTAGAACGCATGCTCCGCGCCAAGTAATTACACGGTTATCAAATTTTTAAGAGGATAGGATTATGGCACGTGTAAAACGTGGTGTGGTGGCGCGTCGCAGTCACAAGAAAGTTTTAAAGCAAGCTAAAGGTTACTACGGAGCGCGTTCACGCATCTTCCGCGTAGCCAAGCAAGCGGTTATCAAAGCCGGTCAGTACGCTTATCGCGACCGTCGCGTTAAAAAGCGTAACTTCCGCGCTCTGTGGATTACCCGTATCAATGCTCAATCTCGTAACGAAGGTTTGAGCTATAGCCGTCTGATCGCTGGCCTCAAAAAAGCCAACATCGAGCTGGACCGTCGCGTATTGGCTGACTTAGCCGTACACGACAAGCCCGCTTTTGCGGCCATCGTTGAAAAAGCCAAAGCTGCTCTCGCTTAAGCACAACGATGAATGCCCCTTTGCTGTGGTATTAAACAGCAAGCGGCATTAAAAAACGATGCGAAAGGGGAGGGGCCGAAGGCTTCTCCCTTTTTTTATGGCGATGAGTCGGTATGCTGTTGAGGCCAGAATGGCCTAAAAGCGGCAAGGGGTAAAAGCCTGTACTGACTTAGATTCGTCATCCCCGCGAATGCGGGGATCCATCTGGGCTTGTGCAAAGTTGATGATGGATTCCCACCTGCGCGGAATGGCGTACCAGGAGATAAAGATGTCAGAACTGGAACTATTTTTTAAGCAATATGCCCAGTCTTTTTTAACCGCAGATGCGGCATTTATCTCCAGCGTTTATCAATTCCCCATGACCTTTTATACCGAGGCTGGGGAAGCAGTAGAGTTTAATGAGGCGGAATTTAGCGCCAACAGCGAAAAGCTGATAACACTCTAC
>JAOXRV010000173.1 GCA_025800435.1 Cellvibrionaceae bacterium
GGGCGCGATCAGCATTGTTTCCAATAAGCCCGTCTTTGAGAACCAATTTAATTTGGGTTTGATGGCAGGCAACGAGGGTCAGCGCGAGTATACTGGCGTGGCTAACCTGGCCTTAAGTGAAACCTTTGCTCTGCGCGCCGCCGTGCACGGCAAACGCCTGGAAGGTATTTGGCGGGATGTGGGCGCCAATCAAGAAGGCTTCGCCGACGACGACAGTGTGCGCCTAAGTGCATTGTATGCGCCCAGTGATGATTTTGAGGCCCAGCTGACGTTGAGTTACAGCGAAGCTAAAACCAATATGAACGGCTCTATGAATGTCGAGCTGTCTACCGTTGCCCCGGGTGACGAGGACCCGGATCGGGTGGCCACCAATATTGGTGCGCTCGAAGACAGTGAAAGCGATGGCGTTAACCTGCGCCTGAGTTGGGATCTTAGTGATGATATTAGCCTGACCTCGATTACCGACCGGCGCAGCTACGATTACTTTTACGGCCAAGATCTGGACGGCAGTAACAATGACGCCATGGTTAATATGATGGTGGACCTTCTCGGTGGTGGCGATGGTACTGGTGGCACTGGCGGTGTAAACCTGGAGTTCCAATCGGCCAATGTCGAGCAGCAAAGCATTTCGCAAGAGTTTCGTTTAAATGGCAGCAGCGATTCACTCGATTGGTTTGTGGGTGTTAGCTACTTTGATGAAGATGTGTCTGAGCATACCATCGTTAATTTGTTTGACACTGCCCTTGGGCTAGGCCTGCTGGCCCGCGACTTTACCCCCACCAGCGGTGAAAATACCTCCTGGGGTGTATACGGCGATGCCAAGTACGCTTTCAACGAACAATTGGCGCTGACCGTGGGTTTGCGCTGGAACAAAGATGAAAAATCTTGGTGCACCAAAGGTGAAGCCGGTATTGGTTTGACCACTGTCGATACCGCGGGCCAGACCTTGTGTGCCTCAAGCAGTTGGAAAGAAGTGACGCCTCGGGTCTTACTCGATTATCAATTTGCCGAAGATGCAATGCTCTACGCCAGCGTGGCTAAGGGTTATAAGGGTGGTGGTTACAATGTATCGCCGGCGGATAATAATGGCGATTTTATCGGTGATGCTACGGCGTCTTTTGATCCAGAGACCAACCTGGCTTACGAGCTGGGTCTAAAGTCGACTTGGGCCGATGGCCGAGTACGGGTAAACGGTGCCTTGTTCTTTAACGATTATAAAGATCTGCAGATTCAAACCGCGACCCTGGCCGGTATTTTGATTGCCAATGCGGCCGAGGCCGAAACCAAGGGGCTTGAATTAGAGATAAGCGCCAAACCCAGTGCCGAGCTGACCCTGATGGCCAACTACGCGTATCTGGATTCGGAGTTTACCCAGGGTCAGTACAAGGGTAACGACTTGGCCTACGCGCCTAAGAATAGCTATTCCTTAAGTGCCACTTGGGATCTACCACTGGAGTCTGGCACCATCAGCTTGTTTGGTATGTACAACTGGCAGAGCGATTTCTACTTTGATGCCGCCAATACTCCGGCCCACCAGCAAGACAGCTATGGTCTACTCAGTACCCGGCTGAGCTATACCCCCGATAGCGATGCTTGGGATATCGCCCTGGCTGCGGACAACCTGCTCGACGAAGACTATGCCAACATGCGTCAGAATGTGGGCCTGGGCTTGGCCGTCAGCCCCGGCTTGTCTCGTTTGATTCGGCTTGAGGCAAATTTGCGTTTTTAAACCAAGGCTGTACAGATCGGTGGCTCTGCGAGATGCTTAACGAGTAGAGTCTCGGTATTATTCAGAGGTGCCCTTGGTTGTCATTTTTGGCCAAGCTCGCTATGCTAAGCTCGGTGCTATTGGAGCGGGAGGCTGGCATGCAGGCTGGTGGTAATACTGGTGGTAATATTGTCACCCGGGGCGATACGGTTCCGGCCAATCACTTGCACTACCTGATAGAGCTGGGCCGCGAAGCCGGAGTCGAGCTGACGCCCCGCTTGCCTCCAGCTCTCAGCCAGCTGTCCCCCGAGCAAGAAGAAATTCTCTGCGACGACTTCTACCAACTGATCGAAACTCTGCTGTCCGACACCCAGCTACCCGGCAGCCTCGGCCCGGCACTTGGTCTGCGCCTGGGTTTGAAGTTTTCTCTGGTTGATTATGGGGTCTTGGGCTACGCTTGTATCTGCGCTCCCACCCTGGGCCAATCCATTCGCACCTTCTTGCACTTTCAGCAACTCGCCGGCAGCGACAGCTCGTTTTACGAGCGTATGCAAGTCAGTGGCGATAGCGCTAGCATTCAAGTCAGCAGTCGACATATTAACGAGGCCCTAAATCGCTTTGACAGCGAACTGTCGGTTGGCCAGTGGTTGGGTGCCGGTCGTACTCACCTCAACGGTGACGATATGTTTGAGCGGGTGCACTTTGAATTTGCCAAACCCGATTGCGCCGATCAGATCGAAGCCCTATGCCGCTGCCCTGTGGCTTACGAGCAGGATCAAACCGAACTTTTTTTTGCCGCCGAAATTTTAGAGCGGCCGCTGTCGATGGCCAATAGTATTACCGCCGAGCTGTGCCGGCAGCAGTGCGAAACCCTATTGCAGGATTTGCACAATTGCGGCGGCCTGGCCGAACAGGTGCGCCGCCTGATTATCCACCAGCCCGGGGCTGTGCCCGAGCCCGAACAAATTGCTGCCAGCCTCAATATGAGCTACCGCAGTCTACGTCGCCGTCTCAGCGAAGAGGGCACAAGTTTTAAGGATATTCATAATCAAGTGCGCATGGGTATGGCCCAGGAATATTTGCGCGCTACCCACCTCAGCACTGCGGAAATCGCATTTTTGCTCGGCTTTTCCGAGGTCACTAATTTTCATCGCGCTTTTAAAAACTGGTGCGGTCAAACCCCGGGCGAGTACCGCAGCGCATAGATCCTGGCCAAAAAAGATAAGCTCTTGGCCAGCAGTGCTATAGATGCGATCTCCCGGTGCCTTTATGCTATTTCCAGTATTGTGGCGCAAGATCGCAGCCACCGCGCCTAGGGCGAGGGGGCCGAATAAGCAAATAAATGGTGATTCTATGGCCAGCACTGCTGCCTCTATCCGTCATAGCCAAAGCTACTCGGGCCAATTGATCGGTCTGATTTGGTTATCAATTTTGGGTGCCCTACTGGTCAATGTACAGCCCATGTTTTTAGGTTTGCTGGCCGACGGCCACGGCTTGAACCTGGTTCAGATTGGTCAGCTCGGC
>JAOXRV010000190.1 GCA_025800435.1 Cellvibrionaceae bacterium
ACTAAAGGAGTCCTGCTGGGCCGATAACTCGTGCCCCAATACACCGGGTAGCAAACGGGTAATGGCATCTATCATCACCATTGCCCCCAGCTCACCACCGCTGAGCACATAATCGCCAATCGACCATTCGGCATCGACTACGGTTTGCAGCAAACGCTCGTCGATACCTTCGTAGCGACCGGCCAGCAACACCAAGTTACCCTGGCCAGTGGCGCCGGCCCTGGCAAATTGCTCGGCCGCGCCTTGGCTAAATACCTGCCCCTGGGGGGATAGATAGATAACCTCGGCTTCGCTGCCCGCCCAGACCTTGGCCTCGGCAATGGCATCGCGCAGGGGCTGTACCTTCATCAGCATACCGGGGCCGCCGCCGTAGGGGCGGTCATCCACCGTTTGATGACGATCGCTGGTGTGTACCCGAGGGTTAAAGCACTTAAGCTCAAGCACCCCTTGTTCCACCGCCCGGCCACTTACGCCGTAGCGATCAATGGCCTCGAACATCTCTGGGAATAAGGTCACCACTGCTATGCGCATGATTTACCAACCCTTTGATGGACTCGATCGGCCGCCACTAAAACTCTGGATCCCAGTCGACGTAAATTTCACCAGCCTGTAAATCCACCCGTTTGATGAATTGGCCTGGCACATAGGGCAGTAAACGCTCTTTGTTATCCAGGCTGGCCAGGGCCTCTACATCGCCTTTTACTACCAGCACATCATTGGCACCGGTAGCCAGCAGCTTTTGTACTGCCCCGAGCACCAGAGGTTCTGGGCCCTGCTCGGTAATCACTTTGAGCCCCACCAGCTGATGCCAGTAGTACTCACCTTCTTCCAGCGCCGGTAGCTGGGCCCGCTCGACCGCGATATCCACCTTGGTATAGGTTTCGGCGATATCTCGATCATCCACCCCTTTAATGTGGGCAATTAAACCATTGCCGTGGGGTTTTGCCTGGTCTATCTCTACCGGCTTTACTCCGTGGCGGGTTTTTAACCACCAGGGAGAGTACTCAAATATATTTTCCCGGGGCTCGGTATCCGAGTGGATTTTCACCCAACCTTTGATACCAAAGACGCCGGTAATACGCCCTATGTTGACCAAATTTGACGACGATTTAGCCATGGGCCAAGCCTGCCTTAAGCGGCAGCGGCTTCTTTCAACAGTTTGCGAACACGGTCAGAAACCTGTGCACCCTGGCCTACCCAGTAGTCAACGCGGTCAGTGTCGATACGCAGACGCTCTTCCTGGCCACGAGCAACGGGGTTAAAGAAACCAACCCGCTCCAGATAGCGGCTGTCGCGCGCACGGCGACTGTCGGCTACTGTCAGGTGATAAAATGGACGTTTTTTAGAGCCACCACGGGCTAATCGAATGCTTACCATGTAAGTCTTCTTCCTATAACTAATATTGTGTTGCCTCACGGCAAGACCAAATTTCACTTCCCCCGGCGCCCGAACCCACTATTTACAGGAACACAAGCAAATCCAGCCCGAAGAAGGCGCGGGATTATACTGGAAAAGCACTAATGAGAAAAGACCTTACTTCTAAGACGTTGGGGCTTGGGGTCAGGCTTGGGGTCAGGCCTTTGGCTTTGGGGTCAGACCTTTGGGCTTTGGGGCCAGACCTTTGGGCTTTGGGGTCAGGCCTTTCGATTTTGAATCTAGAACTACCGGATGAGTATTTGTCGCGGCAGGATCTAGAGTTTTGGGGTGGGGGTATA
>JAOXRV010000203.1 GCA_025800435.1 Cellvibrionaceae bacterium
ACAAATCGTAACCCATAGAGTAAACCTATAGGTAAAAACGGTGTAAACCGGCCTAAATTTTGAAGATTGGAAAACGGGAATTTCCCTTTGTTTTCAGATGGTACCGCCTCCCCGGCTTGAACGGGGGACCTCTGGATCCACAATCCAGCGCTCTAACCAACTGAGCTAAGGCGGCACTGGCGGTCCGTTTAGCCCCCGCCCGGAATGATTGCAAGAGGGGTTGGCGGATGATTTTACACCGGGCGCAAAAATTTTCCTCGCTGCCGTTTGGGCCCCGCGCTGTGCCCCACCCTGCGCCCGGCCCTGCGCCCCAATCCGCGACATGATAATGCACACGCCCTCTTGGCGCGGGGGGCTCTTGCCATTTAAACTGGGCCTCGCTAGGGCACAGGCTCAGCCCTAACAAGGAGAAAGCCCATGGGGATCAACACCGAACGCGACGTTGAAGCAAACCTGCAGATCGGCCCG
Source organism: Cellvibrionaceae bacterium (assembly GCA_025800435.1). Lineage (GTDB taxonomy): Bacteria > Pseudomonadota > Gammaproteobacteria > Pseudomonadales > Cellvibrionaceae > Pseudoteredinibacter. Next base: position 469 of record JAOXRV010000203.1, read on the forward strand.
ACCGATAACGGCATGGTGCGGATTTTTGTCGAAGCCGGTGGCGTCGAAATCCCGATGGACTTTGACCCCGAAGAGGCCACTGAAATCGCAGAAGAAATCCGCGCCGCCGCTCAGGCTGCCGAGGCAATGGCGAAATAAACGCCGCGCCTCAGGAGCTGGGCTGCCCTGTTTGCGCCGATGTTT
>JAOXRV010000811.1 GCA_025800435.1 Cellvibrionaceae bacterium
TGCGCGGTCATAGGTCTTGGCCTACGCCAGCAAAACCGCTAGTATGTGCTTCTTGCGGCCCTTGAATTGGGGCGAGGCGATGATAGCAACGCCGGGTGGGGTAGAACTAACCCGGTTGCTTAAATAAACAGCAGAGTAAGAACAACGGAGCAGTAATGAGCCGCCGTAAAAAGAACAAAGTAGAAGTCGAAGAAAAAGCCGAGATCGACCTGACTCCCATGCTGGACGTGGTCTTTATTATGTTGATCTTCTTTATCGTAACCGCCTCTTTCGTTAAAGAAGTGGGTATCGGTACCAATATCCCAGAAGATAACGATGCGCCACCACCGGAAGATGCACCCCAGAATATCCTGGTAGAAGTTAGTGCCACCGATGAAATCTGGATGGAAGGCCGTCGGGTTGATGTGCGCGCGGTACGCGCCAATATCGAGCGCCTGATTGCCGAGAACCCCAAGGCCTCTGTAATCATCAAGGCCGATGGTAAGGCCAGCACCGAGAAGTATGTTGCCATCGCCGATGCGGCCCGCGCCGCCGATGTGGGTAATGTGTCGCTGGTGCCCGATATCAAAAAGAACTAAATTCGGTTCTAATTTGATCGATAAACGGGGGCTTCGGCTCCCGTTTTGCGTTATGGAGATGTTGTTTTATGGTTTGTTTTGACACTGACAAGCCGGTCTTAATGCTAATCGACTGGCAGCAGGCGATCGATCATTTTGGCGGTGCACGGCGCAGCCACCCGGGGGCCGAGCAGGCGGCGGCCCAGCTGCTAAAGGCCTGGCGCCAGCGTGCTTGGCCTATCTGCTTTATTCGCCACAGCTCCAAGTTTACAGACTCACCCTATCACTGCGATTCGCCCCATTTTAAATTTAAGCCCGAGCTGGCCCCACTTGAGGGTGAATGGGTGCTCAGCAAGCGCGAGAACTGTGCTTTTATCGGAACGGGCTTAGAAGATAGCCTGCGCCAGCGCGGGCTTAGCGAGTTGGTGGTCAGTGGTGTGCTGCTCAATCATTCGGTCGATGCCACCGTGAGGGTGGCGGCGGGCCTGGGTTTTAAAGTGCTGCTGGCGGCGGATGCAACTCCGGCGATGGCGGTGCAGGCCAGGCGGCGGCAGTATACTGCCGAGCAGGTACACGAGCTGTACTTGGCCAACCTGGCCGGGGAGTACGCCGAGCCAGTCGACGTTTCCGAGCTTATTTAAAACTTGCGGCGCGGTAGCGCTCGCTGCCGCCGATTAAGGTCAATAACACCTGGCTATCGCGCAAGTTCTGGGCGCTGGCCAGCGGGTTTCTATCCAACACAATAATATCTGCCAGCTTGCCCGGCTCCAGTGAGCCGCGCTCGCTTTCAGCAAAAATTTGCCAGGCCGCATCGATGGTAATAGCCCGCAGTGCCTGTATCGGGCTGATAGCCTGATCAATGCCCAGGGTGTCGCCGCCAGAGGTTTGCCGAGTAACCGCAGACCAAGCCGCCAAGAACGGCGTCATCGGCACAATGGGGGTGTCCAGGTGCAGGGTGAAGGGAATATTGCGCTGCAGAGCACCTTGCATGGGGCTGATGCGTCGGGCGCGCTCTGGGCCCATAAATATAGCTTTGTGGCGATCGCCCCAGTAGTACACATGGGCGTTAAAAAAGCTTGGCGTCATGCCCAATTCAGCAAATTTATCCAGCTGATCGTCGCGGGTCATCTGGGCGTGAATAATAATGGGGCGCGCGTCTTTGCGGGGGTGTTGTTGTTGGGCTTCACTATAGGCCTCAATGATTTGGTCGATGGCCGCATCGCCGTTGCCGTGTACGGCAATTTGCCAGCCCAGGCTGTGGTATTTAATAACCGCCTCGGTCAGCTCGGCCTGGCTCATGGTAGGGTAGCCCCGGTACTCTTGCTTGCCCTCGGGCTGAATATGGTAGGGGTGGCCCAAAAAGCCAGTATAGCCCTGGATTGAGCCATCGCTTATCAACTTGACGGCGCCGAGTTTGACCCGTTCGCTTTCAAGATTGGTTTTGCTTAGCTCACCATCGAGCAACATTTGCGCGGCGTTTAAATCTGGCCACATCACCACTCGCTGGGGGTAAATGCCCAGCTTGCCCAAGGCGCTAATGCCTTTAAGAAAAGTCGGTGAAGCCAAGCCAACCTGGGTACTGGTGACGCCCTGTTGCAAGTACTCATCAATGGCATAGCGCGACATTTTATAGGCTTTTAAGGGGCCGATATCCAGAGCTTTATAGACCAGTGGCAGTTGGGCGTTTTCTTCCACCAGGCCCGCCAGCTCACCGTCTTTGTCGCGGATGATATGGCCGCCTTCTGGGTCGCTTGTGTTTTTATCATAGCCCACTGCGGCAAAGGCCATGCTGTTGGCTATGCCCATGTGGCCAGAGATATGACTGACGTAGATGGGGTGTTCGGTGGAAATTTTATCCAGTTCTTTGCGGCTTAAAAAGCGCTGCTCGGCAATTTGGGTGTCATCAAAGCCGAAGGCGTAAACCCATTCGCCTGCTGGGGTTTGTTGCGCTTGGGCTTTGATTCGCGCCAGTGCATCTGCAACGGTTTTTACATTGCCAATCGGCGGGCTGTTGAGATCCGCCGCCAGCGCTGCCAGACCCGAGCCGGGAAAGTGGCCGTGGGCGTCGATAATGCCGGGCATCAAGGTTTTGCCAGCGAGGTCAATGGCATTGCTTGGGTCTTTGAGCTGAGCCTTAATCTCTTCGTTGCTGCCCAGTGCCACAATTTTATCCTCGCGCAGCAGTATCGCCTCGGCGATGCTGTTGTCTTTATCCATTGTTAAAATATGAGCGTTGATAAAAGCCTGCTCGGCCGGGGGGCGAGGGTTAAAATGGATGGTGATAATAACCCAGGCTACGGTGGCCATCAGGGCCAAAGCGGTTAAAACCTTTGCAAGGCGAATAAGTAGTTTCATTGTTGTTCTCGGCTGGAGTGACCCCTGTAGGCTAACAAAATTTGCCCGCTTATACTTGGCTAAAAGTGACAGCAGGCGACGGTGGGGGCCAAAAAGTCACATAATGTGGGCTGTGGCCGGCGGTTTTGGCGTTTTAGCCATAGACATTCGCGCTGGCACGGCTATGGTAGGGCACTTATTCAATAATAAACCTTAAGGTATTGCTATGTCTGAGCCCTGCACCGATCTGTTTGAATTACTTCAGCGCCGCTACAGTGTGCGCGCCTTTACCGAGCAAGTTATCGAGCCCGAGCTACTTGAGAAAATCTTTAGCCAGGCCCAGCAGGCGCCCTCCAATTGCAATACCCAGCCCTGGCAGGCCTACGTGATCAGCGGCGAGCGCTGCCGCCGCTTTGCCGTGCAATTGTCCGAGGCCGTGGCCGCCGGCGCGCCTTCGCTGCCCGACTATGAAGTGACCCTGGGCTTTTTCGACGAGTATCGCCAGCGCCAGGTTGACTGCGCCTTTGCACTGTATAACTCCATGGGCATTGAGCGCAGCGACAAGCTCGGGCGCGGTGCGGCCATGTTGCGCAATTTTGAATTTTTTGGCGCCCCGCATGTGGTGTTTGTGGCCATGCCCAAAACCTTTGGCATGGTGAACGCACTGGATGTCGGTATCTGGTTGCAGACCCTTAATCTGGTTATGGAATCTCACGGCATCGGCAGCTGTATCCAGGGCGCTCTGGCTTACTACCCCGATTTGGTGCGCAAAGAGCTGGGCCTGCCCGAGGATGACTCCATGCAAATTTTGTGTGGTATCTCTTTCGGATACGAGGATCAAGACGCAGCACCAAATAAAACCCGGACGGTGCGCGCGCCGCTGGCGGAAAATATCAGCTTCTTTAACTAAAGGGCAATGTAGTGATTATTAAACACGGCGAAAAAATTGCCTCCCCCAGTATTATTCAGCAGGCCTTTGAAAAGTTTGGCTATATTTGCAGCGATGCAATCGCCACCGCAGTGTACCTATCCTGCCAGCTGCAAAAGCCCATTTTGGTAGAGGGGCCACCCGGGGTTGGCAAGACCGAATTGGCCAAGGTGACCGCTAAATATTTGGGCGCCCCATTAATTCGGATGCAGTGTTACGAAGGGCTGGATGAAGCCAAGGCTCTGTATGAGTGGAAGTACGGCAAACAGTTGCTGTACACCCAGTTGTTAAAAGACCAGTTGGGCGATGTAATGCGCGGTGCCCGGGGCCTGGATGAGTCGGTGGAGCGCTTGCACACTTTTGGCGATATTTTTTACTCCGAGCAATTTTTACAAGAGCGGCCTTTGTTACAGGCGCTGCGCGAGCCAGAGGGGGCGATTTTATTGATCGACGAGATCGATAAATCCGATCAGGAGTTTGAGGCCTTTTTGCTTGAGTTGTTGTCGGACTATCAGGTTTCGATTCCGGAAATTGGTACCGTCAAGGCGCGTTCAAAGCCGATTGTGTTTCTCACCAGTAACAATACCCGTGAGTTGGGCGATGCCTTAAAGCGCCGCTGTCTGCATTTGCATATTCCCTTCCCCGAGCCGGCACTGGAAAATAATATTATTGCCGCGCAGGTGCCCGAAATGGACGAAGAGCTGCGCCGCCAGCTGGTGGAATTTGTACACGAGCTGCGGCAGATGGCCTTAAAGAAAGTACCGGCCATCAGCGAAAGTATCGACTGGGCCAGGGCGCTATTGCTGTTGAATGTGAGCCAGCTGGATCAGAAGTGGGTGGGCGATACCCTTAATCTGTTACTGAAGTATCAAGATGATGTGGAAATCGTTGAGCCCGAGCTGCGCAAGCTACTCAATAGTGTTAATAAATAGGGCTTGGCTTTGCAAAAAATTTACGCTGATTTTATCCACGCCTTGCGCCAGCAGGGCCTGCCTATCTCCCCCGCTGAAACCTTAGATGCGCTGCGGGTGGTTGAGCTATTGGGGCCAAAAAATCGCGAGCAGCTAAAACAGGGAATGGGTTTGGTATTGGCTAAAAACGTCAATGATAAACTCAGCTATGAGCACCTATTTGAACAATTTTTTCAATTTGCTGAAACGGTTGAAGGCGATAGTGCGGAATCCCAGTCGGTCGCCTCAGAGCCGTACGCTGACCAAGCTTCGAAAGCTGATGAAGACGGTGGTGAGGCCGGCCCAAGCCCGCAGTCGGAGCTGGGGCAGTTGTTGATGTCAAATCGTGCTGGCGCCACCGAAGTGGCCATAGCGGCCGCCGGCGATGCAGAAGACATACAAAATATGCAGCTGTTTACCCAAAAGCCACTGTATGCCTTTCGCATGATGAATCGCATGGGCAATGAAGCGTTGAATCAGGAGTTGTCAGAATTAGACGCCAGCAATGAGCTGGCCGATCGCCGGCTGGCCGCAGGGCTGCGCCGGGCCCAGGCGGCCTTGCAAGAGCAGCTGCGCGACTATGTCGAGCAGCAGTATTTACTGTATGCCCAGGCCAAGGGCGAACAGCTGCGCGAGAATAATTTGCAGGCGATTAAATTGACCAATGTCGATTACCAGTATATCGAGCAGATGAGCCGTTTGGTGCGCAAGAGTGCCAAACGCCTAGCGAGCTTGCACAGTCGGCGACGAAAAACTAAAAAGCGCGGTTTATTGGATGTGCGCAAAACCATTGCCGCCAATGCCGCCTATGACGGCATCTTATTTCATACCCGCTGGAAATCGACCCGCATTGAAAAGCCAAGGGTTATGGTTATCTGTGATGTCAGTGGGTCGGTCAGCCGAGTGGCGCGTTTTTTATTGCTGTTCCTCTACAGTTTGCAGGATGTGCTGCCGCGCACCCGCTCGTTTGTATTCTCCTCGGACATGGCAGAGGTAACGGATCAATTTGAATCGCTGGATATTGAACAGGCGCTGGCTGAGGTTATGGCCAAGTGGGCCAATCAATCCACCAGCTACGATAAAGCCCTGGCCGATTTTTCCGAACTGGCCTTAAAAGATGTAGACCAAAAGACTACTGTAATTATGTTGGGCGATGCGCGCAACAATAATGGCCCGGGCAGGCCTGATATTTGGCAAAAGGTTTATCGGCAAGCGGGCCGGGTATTGTGGCTAAACCCCGAACATATCAATAGCTGGGACAGCGGCGATTCCATTATGGCCAGTTATCGCCCTTATTGTTCCCAAGTCCACAGTTGTAACTCCCTGCGCGAGCTTGAGCGTATTTTGGGTAATTTACTTAAGCATAGCTAAGCTGCCCTAATACTCTCGCCGCCGGTCGGATAAAAATTAATTAAATCATCCATTTACCCTGCAATGTTTTGAATTTCACCCTTTCACTTGGGGATTCTCAAGCAGTTTATCCTAGTTAATCCACTCTAATTAGGAGTGTGCGAGAGATCGCAGCGGTTTTGTGCGTGCGCAGACTTGGTGCATTAGTTTTCCCGTTTGCTTGAGGACGCTCCTGCGCTGTCTAAACTGAAACACAGGTCGGTAGTGATTGATAACTACTGATCGGCACTTCTCAACCATCTGCGGGTGGCCGTTAAGGACGCGAATCATAAAAGGGAAAGTCGATGTATAAAATTAGCCCCCAAATTTTTTGGTTATTGGTTATCACCGTATTTATCACCTTGCCGGCCAGGGCAGTAACCCCAAACGATGTCTACTTTGAAGCGGATAAGGCCATCGCGTCAATCAAGGCGCTGCGTAAGGCCAAGGGTTTGCCGGAAAAGGCTAGAGAGCCGGGTGTGCAGGTGGCAAAGACGCCCTTGCATGTGTACACCAAAACCTTAGAACTGTATGAGAAGATTCAACGCTATAAAAAAAGCCAGTCACTGCCTGCTAACACCATTCCCGACTTGCCCAGTGATAAGGTAAGCCCCGCCAAACCCTATAAGCTACTGCTGGCCATCAATAGTGAACTCAACGGTATAGTGCAGAGCAAGGGCGTCAGTATTGGCGCTAAGGTAAACTTGCAATACGGCAAAACGCCTTCAGATGTTTATGAGAATGTGTGGCGGGCTTCATACCTAATGGATGACCTGGCTGGGGCGATTAGTCCGAGTTATGTCTACCGTAACCTTCAGCGTATTCAGCAGGGGCTGTTGGCTATCGGCCAGTCAATGAATATGAACTTAAGCGTTGGCAGTGCAGAGAAATTAAAGGGCAATAAGCCGGCAGATGCCAATATAGAGGCGTTTAAAATACTGTATAAGCTGGCCGATTTGGAGCGAAAAATTGGCGTTAAACCCTCGCGAATTCCAACCTTTCCCGCCGGCGATATAAGCCCCTCCGATGTCTATGACGCGACCAATAATATTCTGGCTGAGCTGACTAAGATCAATATACAAAAGCAATTGCCGGTTATTGCCAAAGGCAGTTTATCCAGTGCCAAAATTACACCCAATGAGGTGGTGGCGCAGATGTTACTTATTCAAAAATTACTTGATCAGCTAATGGCATAGGTGCGGCATGTTAAAAAATATGACGATAGCTAGCAAGCTATTGCTGGGGCCGGTGGTCATCGCGCTGTTATTGGGAGGCTTTGCACTCTATGGGGGCTTGATGCTTAACTCAGCCGGTTCAAAACTGGGTCAGGTTAAGACCTTTGTTAACGATCAAGCCAGTAATGGCACATCGATAATGATGATCCGCAATATTATGCGACGTCAACAGATTAATCAGAGTTTTCTACTGTCGGGCGACAAGAAAAAGATAGAGGTGATTGGTATTTTGGAGCGGGAGTTTGACGAACTCGCCGATTCCCTGCGTCAGTCATCGCTGCCCGAGCGCCGAGTGGCTATCGACCAGATACTGGCCCAAGATCAGCAGTATCGGCAGTTGTTGGCAGTTACACTGTGGCCCAGCAATCTTCGACTGCAGGAAAATCTTAATCAACTCAATAAAAATATCGGCCCGCGACTGGCGCTATTGGCGGCAAACACAAGGGATATTGGCATTACCTTTGAAGAGGTAGAGCTGGCGGATATCGGTGCGCGAATAAACTCTGCGGTGGTTGCCGCACGGGCGGATTTTAATTTGTATTTAAAATCCGGTGATAAACTGGCCCTTAAAAAAGCCGAGCTGAATTTAATTGTGGCCAAGGCTGCGCTGGCAGATTTTGACCCGGATATGCGTGGTGAGCGGCGCCTGGGTTACGATGCTATCAGTGGTCAGCTGCTTGAGCTGGAAAGCCTTATGCAAACCAGTCAAAAGCTACATTATGAAACCCTGAAGGTAGGGCGACAGGCCGAGCTGGCCAATAATAAATTAACTGAGTTGCTGCTGGCCGAGTTGATTGGCCAGTGGCGCCATATGAACTTTCAGTCTGCCGCTGTTGCCGGGCAAATGTCCGATTTGAAGTGGCAGAGTGCCATCGCTATTGGTGTGGCCATTTTGGTAGGTTTTGCGGTGTTGTTCGGTATTTCCCGCAGTATCTCTAAACAATTGAAGATGCTTCTGAGTCGAGTGCGCGAAGTGTCCGAGGGCGATGGCGATTTAACTGCACGAATCCCTGCCAATAGCCGCGATGAATTGGGCGATCTGGGGCGGGCGGTCAATAAGTTTATCAAAAACCTACAAACGATTATTGGCCAGGCCCAGCAGTCTTCAAGTTCCGTGGCTCAGCGCTCTGAGGACGGCGCCGCTAAGCTGGGCGAGTCTAAAGAACGGCTGCAAAAACAGCAGCAGCAAACAGAGCAAGTCGCCACCGCTGTTGAGCAAATGTCGGCGACCGCCAAGGAGATGGCGCAAAACACCAGTGAATCCAAAACCCTTACCGATAATGCCACCGAAGCCCTGGATAAAGGTGTGGTAGTGGTCGAGCAGTCCAATAAAGCCATCGTGCTGTTGGGTGAGCAGGTGGGCAATGCCAGCACCCTGATGACTGAGTTGGCCGAAAACTCGGCCGCTATCGGCAAGGTGGTGGATGTGATTAAGGCCATGACGGAGCAAACTAATTTACTTGCGCTCAATGCTGCAATTGAGGCGGCCAGGGCTGGTGAGTCCGGTCGCGGTTTTGCGGTGGTGGCCGAAGAGGTGCGCAGCTTAGCCTCTAAAACCCAGGCTTCCGCCGCGGAGATTGAAGTCATTATTGAGCGTTTGCAGGCCGGCTCTAAGCGTGCAGTGGCGGCCGTTGACGCCAGCCGCGAGCACGCAGAGCTAACGATTGAAAGTGCCAC
>JAOXRV010000216.1 GCA_025800435.1 Cellvibrionaceae bacterium
CAGCGGTGGTTCGGTAGCCGGTGTATTGGCCGGTGTAGAGGCGGCCCTGGCCCGCATGGATGGGCAAACCAAAGTTATTCCAGGCCATGGTAGCCTTAGCAATAAAGCGGAGCTTGGGCAGTACCGAGATATGCTTCAAGCTTCCATTGATGCGGTAAGCCCCCTTAAGGCAGCGGGTAAAAGCCTGGCCGAGGTGCAAGCGGCCAAACCGCTGGAGCAGCTAAACCCGGTGTGGGGTGGCGGTTTTATTAAGCCCGAAGCCTGGGTGGCGACGGTGTACAACAGTTTATGAGCACGTTATAAGCACGTTATAAGCACGGCTAGCTCTGAATAACTCGATCGCCGCTGACGCTGCGAGATCTATGTGCTACCTCGGTATCGGTCGAGTATCAAAATAAGCCAAAAGTACTACTTATCTTGCTTGTCTTTCCCCAAAACATCGTCGATATTTAATAGGTATTCAGCAAAGGCTCAGCCGGCCAAGCGAACGACGTCGACAACAAGGAGTGGACCCCGTGATAAATAAGGATCAATGGCTACTGGAAACCGATTCTGCCAATTTTTGCCTGCCCAAATGGAATAAAACCGTGGCACTGATGGCAGAGCTATACGATGCGCCGCTGGGCTTAATTGTTCAGGCGAGTAGCCAGGGGTTTCAATACACCGCCACCAACTACGGTCACCGCGGTCCATACCCCGCCGGCGAGCAATACCCCGCCGATGCCAATATCTTTGCCCGCCAGGTAGTCGAAACTGGTAAAACCCTGTACGTAGCCGATGCCGAGAGCGACCCACAGTGGGCCGATAACCCGGAAGTGGCGGATGAGGGCTTTTGCTCTTTTCTCGGCATGCCCATTTACTGGCCAGACGGCAAGGTGTTTGGGGTAATCTGTGTGATGGACCAGAGCATAACCGCCTATGGCGATGCCTTTATGCGCCTGATTGAACAGCTGCGAGACTTGATTGAGCAAGACCTGCAGCTGTGGGATCAGTTCGAGCTGATGCGCGATATGGCCCTAAAAGATAAGCCCGATGAACTCTATAACAGCCAGGGCCTCAGCACTCTGGGCCAATCCTGTATGCAGTTTGCGCGCCGCTACGGTTTTGATATCGGTGTGATTGGCGTCAGTTTGGAACAGCTAGAAGAGCTGCGCCAAAAAGATAAACAACGCTGCGAGAAAATACTGAGTGAAGTAGGGCACACCATTCAAAACAAACTGCGCGGATCGGATGTGGCCGCCAAGCTGGAGAGCGACAGCTTCGTGTTGGTGGCCCTGGCCAATAGCCCCGATGAGATCGAACTATTATGCCAGCGCCTGCAAGAGGCGGTGGAAGCCTTGCCGTTCCAAGTCAGCATTGCCTGTACTCAGCAGTTTTATCCGCTGGATAAGGCGCCCAATGTAGAGACGATGCTGCGTGGCGCCAGTTCGGTGGCTTAGAGGCGTTTCTATCCCGTATACTGTGGCTTTTAGTGTAGCGTAAGACACAGGAGCCACCGCCAATGAGCGATTTTATCGTCGATATCACCATCGATAACGCCCAGCAAATACTGATTGAAGAATCCCAAAAACGCCCCGTGGTGATCGATTTTTGGGCAGATTGGTGCGGCCCCTGTAAAAGCTTGATGCCCATTTTGGAAAAACTGGCCAATGAATACGCCGGTGCCTTTATCTTGGCCAAGGTCAATGCGGATGAACAGCAGCAACTGGCGGCCCAGTTTGGGGTGCGCAGCCTGCCAACCGTGATGGTGATGCAGAATGGTCAGCCCGTCGATGGCTTTCAAGGTGCCCAGCCCGAGCCCCAAATTCGAGAGCTACTGGAAAAGTACTTACCCAAGCCCTGGGATGCACTGCTGCAAACCGCCGCGCCCTTAATAGAAGCCCAACAGTGGGCCGAAGCCCTAGAGCCTTTGCGCCAGGCCTATGAAATCTCCGGCCAGCAAGCGGCCATTGCCAAACCCCTGGCCCAGGTATTGTTAGGGCTAAACCGCACTGCGGATGCGGAGGCTCTGCTAGCCACCATCAAAATGGCCGACCAGGATGCCGAGTACGAGCAGCTGATGGCCTTGCTAGAGCTTAAGCAAAACGCCGCCAAAGCCCCAGAGGTTGAAGCCCTGGAGCGGCAATTGTCCGCTGACCCAGACAATATCGACCTACAGCTGCAACTGGCGGTGCAATACAGCCAACACAGCCACACCGCTGAGGCGCTAGAGCTGTTGCTGGCTATGTTGCGCAAAGACCGCAACTGCAAAGACGGCGAGGTCAAGAAAATTGCCCTGGATATTATCGCCCAACTGGGTAAAGCCGACCCCCTGGCGATTAAATACCAGCGCCAGATATTTACGTTAATGTACTAGGGCAGCTCTTAGCCAATACACATAAAGCGCCTTTGCGTATCGCATTTGAGTATCTTTGCTCTTTGGCTTGAAAAAAAGATTGCCTTAGCCTTTACTGGGGTAGCTCTGTTACGCAGAGCTGTCCCAGGTGCGCTTTGCCAGGAGAAATCAGCATGAAGTCCAGCCGCCAACTCAGTAAAATATTTACCATTATACTCCACGCTCTGTCGGTTTTATTTGCCTATTTTCTGTTGCAGGGTGGTTCATTGATTATTCAAAACCTGCCGCGCGTAGATGGTGAGCAAGTCTGGCAGGATTACCTAGACCAGGCCCAGCTTGAGCAATTAAACCGCGAGCACGAGCAGCTACAGGCGAGTATTGAGCCGTTCAAGGATCAGTTAAAGCTAAACCGCGTCGAGAGCCAGGGCCTGAGTGATGTGTTTAGCCTGGATCAAAAAACCTATCAGGAAATACTGGCCTCGCGCTATGTCAGTGAAGATGCGGGGGTCAATCAAAAAATAGAGGCGCTGCGGGCCAAATTAGAAGCTCAGCGAGAGGGTTTAAAAAACCTAAAACAACAGCGCAGCCAGCTAGAGCTTGAACTCAATAAGCTGCAGCAGCAACAGCTCAGCAAGGGCGAAGCTATTAGTGATCTTAAGCGTCAAGCGCGCGAGGCCTTTAACGAGCAGCGCCAGGGGCGCAACCTAAAGGCCTTTGTTTTGCGCTTGTGTTTTGTGCTGCCACTGTTGCTAGTGGCTTGGTATTTGTTAAAGAACTATCGCCAAACCGATTACTGGCCATTGGTGCATGGCTGGTCTTATTTTGCCGGCTTTGCCTTTTTTGTCGAGCTGGTGCCCTATCTGCCCAGCTACGGTGGTTATGTTCGCTCGCTGGTGGGCATTATTATTTGTATTACCCTGGGCCGGGTATTGACTAAGAAACTGCGTGACTATTTGCAAAAGCGGCGTGAAATTGAGCAAAAAGACGAGCTGGAAAGGCGCAATAGCTTGCAAAAAAGCGATACCAATATGGAGACCACGCTGGATAAAATTAACAAGGGGATTTGCCCCTCTTGCGACCGCCGCCTGATCAACCCAGACAGTAAATACTGCAGTTACTGTGGCCTCTGCATAAAGCGCCCATGCCCAAGCTGTAGCTTAGTGCAAATTAGTTTTAATAAATTCTGTTACGAGTGCGGCTGCGAGCAGCAAGAGCAACAAGCACAGCAAGGCGGGCACGGCGCCAGCGTTTAGCAGGGCGCCCCCGTGCCCTAGTTATTATTGGTGGGGGCAGTAAAGGCGCATCTTTAAGGGTGGCTCAACCTGGGCTGCTTGCGGCTTGGTCTTTTTCCGGGGCCGGGGCCGGGGGCAGTGGTTCGATGCCTACCTCGTAGTTGGGGTCAAGCAATTTTAGATGATGCTGGCCGATGAAATTTGTTAGGCTTTGAACATCAAGTGGCGCGGCAAATAAGTTACCCTGAAACAAATCGCAACCAAAGGTCTTTAACAGCAGCAGGTGGTGGCGCGACTCTACACCTTCGGCCACCACTTGCAGCCGATAGTGCCGGCCAATGGCTAAAATGGCCTTAACCATCACCGCATCGTCTTCGTTGTGTTCAAGCTCGCAAACAAACGAGGTGTCAATCTTTAGCTCGTGTATGGGCAGTTTTTTTAAGTAGCTCAGGGACGAAAAGCCAGTGCCAAAATCGTCTAAGGAAGTGTCTATGCCGCGCTCGTGAAGTAGTCGAATTAAATCAATCATACTGCCGAGGTCAGACATAAAGGTATTTTCAGTGATCTCCAATATTAGAAAGCCCGGTTCGATGTTTTCTTTCTGGATTAATTTATCGATAGTTTTTAGAAAGCTCGGGTGTTCCAATTGTCTTGGGCTAACGTTAACCGATAGGCGTATGCGCTGTTTTTGAGGCAGCATTTTATTGAGTTGCACAATTTCTGACACCGCCCGTTGTAACACCTGTTTGCCAAGTTCAATAATGATGCCGGATTCTTCTGCCAGTGGAATAAAAGTGGACGGGTGAATTTCACCCAGGGTAGGGTGCATCCATCGGCATAGAGCCTCGACTGATACCGGGCGATAATTGCGATCAAATTGCAATTGGTATACTAATTTAAGCTCATCGCGCGATACCGCCTGGCTCAATTCATTTTCCATGGCAATACGCCGGTCCACGGCTTCATAAATTGAGCTGTGAAAAACCCGCACCCGATTGCGCCCCTCCTGTTTGGCCAAATACATGGCCATATCCGCTTTTTGCAGGGCTGCCTCGGCGGTTTCTTCGCCAAGGGGAAAAACCATCACGCCGATACTGGCGGTAATATGACAGTCGCCCGAGCTTAAGGGGATGGGGGAGTCGAGCGCGTCGAGCAATTTTTCGGCCAGTGCGCTGGCTGCGTCGGTGGCTTGGGTAGGGCAGGTATCAAGCCCTTCTAGCAGTACTACAAATTCATCACCGCCCAGGCGGGCAAAGGTATCTTGGCGCCGAATGAGCGCTTGTAAGCGCCCGGAAAATATCTGCAATAGCTCATCGCCGGCAGCGTGGCCGCGCGAGTCGTTAATATTTTTGAATCGATCCAGGTCAATTAACAGCAGTGCCAATTTGTGCCCCTGTCGGCGCGATCGTGCAAAGCTTCGATCCAGTCGGTCTAAAAACAAGCGGCGATTGGGCAGGCTGGTCAAGGGGTCGTAGTAGGCAAGGTAAGAGGCCTCTTCCTGCGCGCGCTTGCGCTCGCTAATATCCCGAAACACCACCAATAAAACTTCCCCGGCTTCTATTGGCAGGGCAGTCATTAGAATTTCAACGGGTATCAAGTGGTCGTCTTGGGTGCGCGCCTGCCACTCAAAGGTCTGGCTGCCTTCGCTGTGGGTTTTAAAAATTTTATCTTGAAAGTGTTCCAGTGACAGGCTGCTTTCGGTTTTACTGATGCGCACAAGTTGCATTAGGCCAATGCCAATTGCCTCGGCCTTGGCGACAAAGCCAAAAAGGCTTAAGGCGGCCTGGTTGCAATCGATTGCGGAGCGTGATTGAAATACAAAATGAGCATCGCCTGAGGTTTCAAACAAAATTCGATACTTCTCTTCGTCGCGCTTAAGTTGTGCTTCAATACTCTGCCAGCGACGCAGGTCTTCGCTGAGAAGGCGATTGGCTTCGCTTAGTTGCTCAAGCAGGCGCTGCTGGGAATCGAGGGGTAGCTCATTGTTCTCATCTGTGCTCAACATCTTGCCAAATCTTCCATCCCTTTAAGATCACGGTGGCGGCGACTCCCTGTCGAATTTTTGTCGGTATGGCGACTGGGTTGGGACCTACATTTTTTAGCCTAGCTGTTATTTGCTTGAATACAAACGCGGCCCGAACAAGGGCTTTGGCGGGCTGTAATATGCTCCTAAAATTTGCCCTTGGGGTAAAAAATAATGGGGCCTGGGGCCTGTCAAAAGTTATCGAATTACCCCAAACCCTCGCATCGGGGTAGGGGAAATTTTTGCGGTAAAACTGCACAGCGGTTGCTGTAATTGGCGCCAGGTCGATTGGCGATTAAACAGTCTTGGCCGGGGCTGTGATTGCTTCTTGCAAAGCGCCCCAAAAGTCTGGATAATGCCGCGCTCTTGTTATGGTGGCTCTTGCCGGTCCCCTCGCAACGATTAGCTGTGAACTCCGCCAGGCCCGGAAGGGAGCAACGGTAGCAGTGAGTTCGTGTGCCGGGGTGTGGCTGGCTTGAGCCGCCACCCTAATTCCCCCAATTTCCGCCTAATTCTTCTCTATTGCCCCTGTGGCCAAACCCCGCTCTGGGCTATAATGCCGCGACTATCAACACAGGGATCAAGCACTTCCATGAGCTACCAGGTATTGGCGCGCAAATATCGCCCTCGCATTTTCCGGGAAATGGTGGGCCAGGAGCATGTCTTACAGGCCCTGATCAACGCTTTGGATCACAAGCGCTTGCACCACGCTTATCTATTTACCGGCACCCGCGGGGTAGGTAAGACCACCATTGCTCGAATATTAGCCAAGTGCCTTAACTGTGAGCAGGGGGTGTCTTCTGAGCCCTGTGGTCAGTGTGGCGCCTGTGTAGAGATTGGCGAGGGCCGCTTTGTCGACCTGATCGAGGTGGATGCGGCCTCTAAAACCAAGGTAGAAGATACCCGCGAGCTGCTCGATAACGTGCAATACGCGCCGTCTCGGGGGCGCTACAAGGTGTACCTGATCGATGAAGTGCATATGCTCTCAAACAGCAGTTTTAACGCGCTGTTAAAAACCCTGGAAGAGCCACCGCCGCACGTAAAATTCCTGTTGGCCACCACCGATCCCCAAAAACTGCCGGTAACGGTGCTGTCGCGCTGCTTGCAGTTTAACCTTAAAAACATGAGCCCCGAGCGTATTGTCGGCCACTTGCAGCAGGTGCTGGAGCAGGAGCTAGTGCCGTTTGAAGAGCCCGCGCTGTGGCAGCTGGGCCGAGCCGCAGACGGCAGTATGCGCGACGCACTGAGCCTGACCGATCAGGCTATCGCGTTTGGCAGTGGCAAGATTCAGGATGTGGATGTGCGGGCTATGCTCGGCACCTTAGATCAGGCCCATGTGGTGGCCATTTGCCAGGCTTTGGCTGCCCAGGACGGTACCCAGGTATTGTCGGTAGTGGCGCAGATGTCCGAGCAGGCGCCGGCCAG
>JAOXRV010000219.1 GCA_025800435.1 Cellvibrionaceae bacterium
TGGCGCCGCCGTAAAAGGCGCTGGGCCCCTGCTTGGCAATTTGCTCCAGCGACCAACCCAGGTCTTTTTGCACCAGGCGCTCGCCAGCCTGGTAGCCACTGCCATCGGCCTTATAAAAAATAGCCTTGGTAGCCGGGTAGCGGGTCATGCGCCCACGCTTGGTGACCAAATCATTGGCCAACCCCGGGGGAATAATAAACCCCTGTTTGGCCAGCTTAATAGCGGGCTTGAGCACATCGGCCAGTGTCATGGTGCCGTAGTTTTCCAGCGCGTGTACCATGCCCGCCACGGTACCGGGCACACCGCCGGCGCGATAACTAAAGCCCGCCATATCCCGATCAAAATTGCCGTCTTTATCGAGGAACATATCGGTATAAGCTTTGACCGGGGCCATTTCTCGGTAATCGATAGCGATGGTTTTATTATGATCTTTTAGGTAGATCATCGTAAAGCCGCCACCGCCGATATTACCGGCTTTGGGCAGGGTAACCGCCATCGCAAAGCCAGTGGCTACCGCGGCATCCACCGCGTTGCCGCCGCGCTTTAAAATATCCACACCCACCCGGGAAGCGATAGCCTCTTGGCTAGCGACCATGCCGTGCTGGCCCACCACTGGGTGAAAGCGGCTTTCGTAGCTGATAATGGCGGCTTCTTTGGCGCTGCTCGCCTGGCCAAAACCCAGCAGTAAGGTAAAGCTGAGCAATAAAAGGTTACGCATAGGTATTCTCTAAATAATTATTTGCGATAGGGCTGTCAGAATTACTCGCAATAATGACACAGCCTAGCCTTATTTGGCACCCTAGGCCGGCATTTGGGGCAGGCTAAACCAGCGCAAAGCCTCGGCCTGCTCGGGCAGTTCTAAGCTAAATTGGCGCCAGTGAGCCTGGGGCTGTAACAGTGTTGTCCGGGCCGAGGCCAATAGCTGTTCGTAATTGGGCTGGGCCTGTGGCAGCGGGCTCAGTTGGGGCCTTGGGCCGCAATCTTCTAAGCTGGCCGGCAAAGGCGTTCGCCGACCCTGAAACGCCCATACCCCGGCCTCGCTGATATATTGATAATAAGGCAGCAAACGCCAGCCCTCTTGTGCCACCAGCTCAAGCGCCGAGAGAATATAATCCAGCTCCTCGGTGGCAATAAAATAGTTTAGGTTAAAGCGCAGCCAACCCGGCCGCAGCAGGGTTTGCCCCGCGGCCATGGCGCTGTCCAGGGCTTTACTTTGCGCTCGGCTCAAACCCAGCAGCTGGTGGCCATAGGGCCCGGCACAGGAGCAGCCGCCGCGCACTTGTATACCAAACAGATCATTTAGCAAAGCCACCGCAAAACCGTAGTGCAGGTACTCATGCCGGTGCTTGATACGCAGGGCAATAATCGCCAGCCGCGGTGCCGTTAAGTTGCCCAATAATTCTATTTCTGGCACTTGCTTTAGGCGGCCAATGGCGCGCTGTAAATGGGCCTGTTCAAGCGCTTCGATACGCTCGGTACCAACCTTTTGCTGCAGCGCAAACGCCAGGCCGGCCCGTATCGACTCGACAATAGCCGGGGTGCCGCCCTCCTCCCGGCGCTCGATATCGTTCAGATAGCGGTGGCCTTCAGGGCTGACAAAAGACACAGTACCGCCGCCCGGCACGGAGGGCACCGAGTTTTTGACCATGGCCTGGTTCAGCAGCAGCACACCTGGCGAGCCAGGCCCACCGATAAATTTATGGGGGGAAATATACACCGCATCTAAGCCATCGGCGCTCATATCGATACCGACATAGGGGGCGGCGGCAGCATAGTCCCAACAGGACCATACCCCGGCGGCCTTTAGGCGTTTATTGATCTCGGCAATTGGGGCTTTGATACCGGTTACATTTGAAGCCGCCGAGAAGCTGGCCAACTTAAAGGGGCGTTGCCGATAGGCGTCTA
>JAOXRV010000221.1 GCA_025800435.1 Cellvibrionaceae bacterium
CGAGCGGGTGTTAAACACGGTCGATGTATTACAGGGCTGAAGCCGATGGCCGCTTCCGCTAAGCAATCTGTCCTGAACTTGCGCAAGCGTCTGCGCCAGTGGGCACTGCGCCGGCGCAACCCCCAAGAAGCGATTGTCTTAAACCGCCAAAACCTATTTATTTTTCCGACCGGTAGCGGTTTGGGGCTGCTGGCGGTAATGGTGTTGATGTGGCTGTTGGGCACTAACTACGACAATAACCTGGTATTGAGTTTGGCGTTTTTTCTCGCCAGCTTATTTGTGGTGAGTATCTTACAAACCCACGCCAGTCTTGCCGGTATTGAAATCAGCAGCTTGAAAAGCAAACCCTGTTTTGCCGGTGATGAAACCGTCGCCAGCCTGCGCTTGCGCGCGCTGGGGCGGCGCGATCACCCGGATGTGCGCTTGCAATGGGCGGGCAATGTACCACTGGCAATATCGCTGCCGAGCGACCACGCCGAGACCGTAGATCTACCCTTGCAGGCCAGGCGCCGAGGCAGTTTGCCGGTGCCACTGCTGCGCATTGAAAGCTGCTATCCGCTGGGTTTAATTCGCTGTTGGTCCTGGCTGCGCCTGGATATGGAAGTGCTGGCCTACCCAAAACCCCAGGCCGCGGGCCCGCTGCCATCCACTAGCCACAGTTCAGATCAGGGCGATACCGAACCGGTGATGGCCGAGGGCGCCGAGGATTTTAGCGGCTTCCACAGTTACCGCGAAGGCGAGAGTTTGCGCCATGTCTCCTGGAAACACTACGCCCAGGGTAAAGGATTATTCGTCAAAGAATTCCAAGCCTATGCCGAACAGAGCCTGTGGCTAGACTGGGATTTTTTACCAGGCCTCGATCGAGAGAACCGGCTGCAGCGCCTGTGTTACTGGGCGCTGCAACTGGCCGAGGGTAAGCAGCCCTATGGGCTGCGCTTACCGGGCCTGGAAATAGCGCCGGATATCGGCCCAGCTCATCGTCAAAATGTGCTGTTGGCACTGGCTCAGTTTGAGCAGCACACACTGCCCGAGCCCGATACCCGCTATTGGCAGGAGGGGGTGTTGTGAGTTTAATCTATCAAATACCGCGCAATGCCCTGTGGTGGCTGCTAATTGCCCAGGCCGCAGTGATTTTACCTCATTTAAATCATCTGCCGATCTGGCTGTTACTGGTATGGTCGCTGGCGGTGGGCTGGCGTGTGCAGATGGTGCGCGGTGCTTGGGGAGGGCCAAACCGCTGGCTTAAAGCCCTGTGTGCGATCGGCTGCGTGGTGGCTTTAATTATCAGTTACGGCCGTCTGTTTGCACTGGAACCATTGGTGGCCCTGTTAACGGTTGCCTTTGTGTTAAAACTGTTGGAGCTAAACCGCCAGCGCGATGTTTTATTGGTGCTGTTATTGGGCTTTTTTGTAACCGCCACCCAATTGCTGTTTACAAGTAGCCTGTTTGCTTTTATCTACGCCATCTTCTGTTGCTGGCTACTGATCACTGCACTGATGGCACTGCATATGGCCAGCCGCAGTCATTCACTCTGGGACAGCTTTGGTAAATCTGGCGGTTATATGTTGCAGGCCTTGCCGCTGGCGATATTATTGTTTTTTGTAATGCCTCGCATCGGTTCACTGTGGAGCGTGCCCATGGCCCAGGGCCAGGGTAAAACTGGTTTTAGCAAGGTAATGGCGCCGGGTAATATTCGTCAGTTAAACAAAGATTTTTCACCGGCTTTTCGGGTAACTTTTAACGGCCCTACGCGCCCCCAAAACCGCGATTTATACTGGCGCGGCATGGTATTGAGCGATTATGATGGCCGCAGTTGGCAACTGCCGATTGCGGCACGAAGTGAACGCTACTACTACAACGTGTTAGAAAAGTCCGGCGGCCCCCCTTGGCTGCGGGAAATTGGCGCCTACAGTGGCCAGCGGCAAAGTCCGGTTTACGACTACCGGGTAATGCTCGAACCCCATCGGCAGCCCTGGCTGTTTGCGCTGCCCACGGCTATCCCCATTAGCGCAGATATAAACAGTACTAATAATTACAATTTACTGCGCAGCAAGCCGGTCAACCAGCGACTGCTTTATCAGGTTCGCAGTTTTCCTGGCTTTGCTCGACAGGCCGCTGGTCTGAGCCGCGCCGAGTGGCAGATAAATACGCGCATACCCAAGAGCTTTAACCCAAAGACCCAGGCCCTGGCACAAGAGTGGGCGGGGCAGTATAGCCAAGAGCAATTAATCGCTCAGCTGTTAGGCTTGTTTAATCAGAGTTTTAGTTACAGCCTCGATAGTATTGCGGCGCCA
>JAOXRV010000227.1 GCA_025800435.1 Cellvibrionaceae bacterium
GTATTAATTAGGTAACCTTAATATATTTGGTTGTTAAATATGATACTTTTGGCGAGTATGAGCGCACATCAACAGCCAATGGAGCATTACCATGTCCCAGACCCAAGCCATCGTCACCAGCCTAAAGCAAGAGCTAAAAGCCCAGGGTAAGACCTATGCCCAGGTCGCCAAGGTTCTGGGCCTGTCCGAGGCCAGTGTCAAACGTCTGTTTTCCACTGCCAATCTCTCCCTGCAACGTCTTGATAAGCTCTGCGATATGCTCGGTATCAGCGTCGCCGAGCTGGTCGCTCGCACCCAGGCCCGGGAGGCTCTAAGCCAACTGAATGAGGCGCAGGAGCAGCAGTTAGTGGATGAGCCCAAACTATTATTAGTGGCGGTCTGTGCCCTCAACCGTTGGCAGTTTCACGAAATTTTAGCAACCTACCACCTAAGTGGCGCCGAGTGTATTCAGCTGCTGGCCAAGCTCGATCGCTTGCGCTTAATTGAGTTGCTGCCTAATAATCGGATTAAACTATTGGTTGATCGCGGCTTTCGCTGGCTGCCCGGCGGCCCGATTCAGCGTTATTTTCGCCAGCAGATTCAACAGGATTACTTTGCCAGCAGCTTCGATGGCCCGGGTGAAATTATGTTGTTTCAAAATGCCATGCTCTCGCCCAGTGCCAATGCCATAATGCAGCGCAAACTGGAGGCTCTGGCGCGGGAGTTTAACCAGTTGGCCGAGGAGGATAAAAACCTGCCTTTAAGCGAGCGCTACGGCAGCAGTATAATGCTGGCACTGCGCCCCTGGGAGGTACAAAGTTTTGCCCAGTTGCGCCGCAGCGGCACCGAGAAACACTACCCGGCCGAGGGGGCCTAAGCCATGAGTACACAATCCAGCCAATTTGAGCTATTGAGTCAGCGGCGCTTTTTACCCCTGTTTATTACCCAGTTTCTGGGCGCCTTTAACGATAATGTTTTTAAAAATGCACTGATTGTACTGCTGGTGTTTGGTGTTGGCCAAAACAGCGATCGGGCGGCACTGCTGACCAATGTGGCCGCCGGCTTATTTATTCTGCCCTTCTTTTTGTTCTCCTCCACCGCCGGCCAGCTGGCGGATAAATACGACAAGGCCAAATTGATACGCGCCATTAAAACATTTGAAGTGGTGATTATGGCGCTGGCCAGTATGGCGCTGTTTGCCGAGTCGGTGGCGGCGATGATGGGGGTGCTGTTTTTACTGGGCTTTCAATCTGCGTTATTTGGCCCGGTTAAATACTCAATTTTGCCCCAGGCTCTGCACGAGACCGAGCTGATTGGCGGTAACGCCCAAATTGAAATGGGCACTTTTGTGGCTATATTACTGGGCACTGTGGCCGGCGGTCTATTGGCCAATGCGGAACAGGCCGCCCTGTATTTAAGCGTGTGCATTTTACTGGTGGCAAGTGTTGGCATGGTGGCCAGCTGGTTTATTCCAAATAGCCCGGCGGCGGACCCGAGCTTGCGCTTAAACCTTAACCCCATCAGCCAAACCGCTCGGGTGATTCGCCTGGCCTATGATAATCGCACCGTGTTTTTATCCATTTTGGGCATCTCCTGGTTTTGGCTAATTGGCGCGGCCTATTTAACCCAGTTGCCGGTATTTACTAAAGATGTGCTGGGCGCCGATGCCACCGCCATTACCTTGTTGCTGTGTGTGTTTACCGTGGGGGTGGCATTGGGCTCACTCTTGTGTGAACGCATGTCCGGCCACAAGGTGGAGATGGGGCTGGTACCTTTTGGGGCAGGGGGCATCAGCTTATTTGGTATTCACCTGTATTTTGCCGCCAGTGGTTTTAATACTCTGGAAAACGCCGATTTCTGGCAGCTGTTGTTGGCCCAAGGCAGTTTGCCGATTGTGTTCGACCTGGCCATGATCGGGGTGTTTGGCGGGTTTTATATTGTGCCCCTGTACGCAGTCATTCAGATGCGCAGTGAAGAAAAGCGCCGGGCCCAGATTATCTCGGTCAACAATATTATGAACGCCCTATTTATGGTGGCCTCGGCGATGCTGGGGGTGCTGTTCTTGGTGGCCTTAAATTTTAGTATCCCCGAGTTTTTACTGACCATAGCACTATTGAATATCGCGGTGGCGGTGTATATCTTTCACCAGGTGCCGGAGTTCAGTATGCGCTTTTTGGTGTGGCTGTTTAGCCATACCCTATACCGGGTTAGCCACAAGGGTTTGGATAAAATTCCCGAGCAGGGCGCTGCCGTGATCGTTTGCAACCACGTCAGCTATATGGACGCCTTGCTGTTAGCCGGCGCGGTACGCCGCCCGATCCGCTTTATTATGTTTAAGCCCATTTACGATTTGCCGGTACTGAATTTTATCTTTCGCACCGGCCGCACTATTCCGATTATTTCCCAACATGTCGATAAGGCCGCTTACCAGCGGGCCTTTGATGACATATCTGCCGGCTTGGAGGCGGGCGACCTACTGTGTATTTTCCCCGAGGGCAAGCTCACTGACAGCGGTGCGATTAATGAATTTAAAACGGGCATTGAACGCATTCTTGAGCGCAACCCTGTGCCGGTAGTGCCGATGGCTCTAAAGGGTTTGTGGGGCAGTTTCTTCAGCCACAAAAACGGCCAGGCCATGCTCAGCTTGCCGCGTCGCTTTTGGTCTAAAGTGGAGGTGGTTGCGGGTAAAACCATCGCCCCGGAACAGGCCAGCGCGCCTTATTTACAACAGGCGGTGAGTGAGTTGCGTGGCTCGGGGGCTTAATCGGAGCCCAGAGGTACCCAAGAATTGGCGGCGGTTTAAGACCGCCGCTTGCAGTTACAGCGTAAACGACAAAAAGAAACCGGCGATACAAGCACTCATCAAATTGGCCATAAAACCACCCAGTACCGCTTTTAAGCCCAGCTTGGCAACATCCTGGCGGCGCTCGGGGGCGATGGTGCCAAAGCCGCCCAGCAAAATACCGATCGAGGCAAAGTTGGCAAAGCCGCACAGGGCAAAGGTGATCACCGCCTGGCTATAGGGGCTTAAGGTCTCGCGTATTTCAATAAAATTGGCGTAGGCGATAAACTCATTAAACACCAGCTTTTGGCCAATTAAACTGCCCGCTTCAGTGGCTTCATCCCAGGGGATGCCCATCAATACCGCCACTATCTGAAAGCCCTGGCCCAGCAGCCATTCCAGCGATAACTGTTCAAACCCCAGCCAGCCACCCAGCGCGCCGAGAATGCCGTTGAACATGGCGATCAGCGCGATAAAGGCAATCAGCATGGCACCGATATTGGCGGCCAGGGCCAGGCCCTGGCTGGTGCCGCTGGCGGCGGCGTCGATCACATTGACGTAGCTCTCTTTATAGATATTGCCGCTTTCGTGTTCGGGCCGTGGTGGCTCGGTTTCGGGCTCTAGAATTTTGGCCATTAACAAGCCGCCTGGGGCCGCCATAAAACTGGCTGCCAATAAGTATTTAAGCTCGACCCCAAGGCCCACATAGCCGGCCAACACCGAACCGGCCACGGTGGCGGTGCCACCTACCATCACCGCAAACAACTGGGAGCGGCTGAGGCTTGGGATATAGGGCTTAATGGTCAGCGGGGCCTCGGCCTGGCCGATAAAAATATTGGCTGCCGCCACCATGGATTCGGGCCGGCTGGTGCCCAGCAGTTTTTGCAGGGCGCCACCGATAATGCGAATAATCCACACCATAATGCCCCAGTGATACAGCACTGCGACCAGGGCCGAGAAAAAGATCACCACCGGCAGCACATGGAAGGCGAAGATAAAGCCTATTTTCATATGACCAATATCGCCAAACACAAAGCGAATACCGTCCTGGGCGTAGCCCAGCACACTGGCCACGGTTTCAGACATGCTGGCCAACATCACCTTGCCCATGGGCACATAGAGCACCAGCGCACCGAGGGCAATTTGGGTTAAAAAGGCGACGATTACGGTGCGCCAATTGATGCGGCGGCGCTGGCGGCTAACCGCAATGGCCACCGCCAGCAGACAAAACATGCCCAGCAGGGGGATGAGGGAATTCAAGAGGTGCTCCTCAGTCGCGCGCGACGTGTCGTTATCGGGTTGGCAGGTGGGCCTGCAATTGTTGTGTTAGTTGTTTTAAGCTGTCGCTCAATTCACTGGTACCGGATAATACCATATCGGCGTGTTGGCGTGATGGCAGCACATATTGTTCGGCCATTGGGCGCACGGTTTGTTGGTATTGGCTCAAGACCGAATCCATATCCCGGCCTCTTTGTTGGATATCTCGCTTCAATCGTCTAATAAGGCAGATGTCCATTGGGGTGTCGACATAGATGCTGAGGTCGGCGTGTTGGCGCAGGGCCGCCTGGGACAGCAGCATAATGCCCTCGACTAGAATAATCGGCGCGGCTGCTAGGGGCTGCGTATGCTGGCTGCGGTTGTGCTGGCTAAAATCGTATAGCGGCACCTGCACCGGCAGCCCCTGTTGCAGCTGCTTTAGGTGTTGCAGTAACAGCTCGTGCTCAAAGGCACTCGGGTGGTCGTAATTTTGTTCACAGCGCTCGGCGAAAGCTTTATGGTCTTGGCGCCGATAGTAATTATCTTCCTGGATGATATTTATACAGTCGGCGCCGTGTTCGCGCCGAATATGCTCGCCCAGGGCCTGGCTGATACTGGATTTGCCACTGCCCGAGGGGCCGCTGATTAAAATAATGGTCGCATTCATTACAAAAGTATCGTCTAACGGTGAGGGCGCACTATACCAATAGCCACTAGCAGAATTAAAGATGACGGGAGTCTACCGATGAAAAAAACCTTATTAGCCGGCGCGCTGACGCTGGCCTTGGCCGGCTGTTCCGGCCAGCAGGGGGTGCAAACCACCGAAACTGTTGCCGAGCTTGGCTCTGGCATTGATGTGGCCGGTATGGATACCAGTGTTAGCGCCGCTGAAGATATGTACCGCTACACTAATGGCACCTGGGTCGATACCAATAAAATTCCCGACGATAAATCCCGTTGGGGCACTTTTAATGTGCTGGCTGAAAACAGCAAAAAGCAAATTCGGGCAATCATTGATGATGTATCCAGCAACGCCGAGAGTGACAGCGCCGCGCAAATAGCTGCACTTTACAACAGCTATATGAACGAAGCGCTGGTCAATGAGCTGGGCATGAAACCGCTGTTGGATGAATTTTCGGCTATTGACAAGCTGGCCAGCAAGGCCGATGTGGTGCGCTACTGGGCCCGTGCGGGCGTGGTCAGCAATGCCTCGCCGGCGGGTTTTTGGGTCTATGCGGATAAAAAAGACCCCAATACCAATGTCGTCTATCTGGTGCAAGACGGTTTGGGCCTGCCCGATCGAGACTACTATTTTGACGATAGTGAAAAGGGTGAAGAGACCCGGCTTAAATACCGTGACTACCTCAAGCAATTGGCCCAGATTGGCGCTTTAGCCGGCGATACCGATAAGGTTTACGAGCTGGAGAAAACTCTGGCCGCCGAGCACTGGACCAAGGTGCAAAACCGCGACAGCAACAAAACCTACAATAAGGTTAGCAACGATGAGCTCAACGGCTGGATGGCCGAGCTTGGGGCTGAACACTGGCAGGCCTTTTTACAGGCCGCCGGCCTGGCCGGCCAGGACAGCTATATTGTCTACCAGCCTAGCTATTTTAAATCCTTGGGTAAGGCCCTAAATAGCGCCGATGTCGACACTTGGAAACTGTATTTTAAGCTGCACCTGATGGACAGTTACGGTGAGAAAATGCACCAGTCACTGGCCGATGCCCACTTCGATTTTCGCAGCCGCTATCTGTACGGTGTTAAGGAGCGCAGCGAGCGCTGGAAAAACGCGGTGAGCGCCCTCAACAACACCCTGGGTGAAGTGCTGGGCCAGGAATATGTGGCCCGCCACTTTCCGCCCGAGGCCAAGGCGCGGATGAAACAACTGGTTAATAATCTGCTGGCCGCTTACGCTGACTCCATCGATAAGCTGGAGTGGATGAGCGCTAAGACCAAGGTGGCGGCCAAAGACAAGCTGAGTAAGTTTCGCACCAAAATTGGCTACCCGGATAAGTGGCGCGACTACAGCAAGCTGGTGCTAAAAGAAGACGAGCTGGTGGCCAATTTGCGTCGCGCACGCGAGTTTGAACATCAGGATCAGCTCGATCAGCTGGGCAAGCCTGTCGACCGCGAGCGCTGGGGTATGAACCCCCAGACTGTCAATGCCTACTTTAACCCCATTCTCAACGAGATTGTGTTCCCCGCCGCAATTTTGCAGCCGCCCTTCTTTAACCTGGCCGCCGACGATGCGGTTAACTACGGCGCAATCGGCGCGGTGATTGGTCACGAGATCGGCCACGGCTTTGATGACCAGGGTTCGCGTTACGACGGCGATGGCTATCTGCGCAACTGGTGGACAGACGAAGACTTGAGCAAGTTTAAAAATCGAACCAAAAAACTGATCGAACAATACAGCAAGTTTGAACCGCTGCCTGGCGAGTTTGTGAATGGTGAGCTGACCATCGGTGAAAATATTGGCGATCTGGGCGGCCTTAGTATCGCCTTTAAAGCCTATAAAGCTACTCTCGGTGGTGAGGATTCGTCGGTAATTGATGGTTTTACCGGCGAGCAGCGGGTATTTTTAGGTTGGGCTCAGGCCTGGCGCGGCAAGGCTCGGGAAGAGTACCTGCGCAAGCAGATTAAAACCGACCCTCATTCGCCGGCCCTGTATCGAGTCAATGGTGTAATGCCAAACATTAATGCCTTCTACGAAGCCTTCGATGTTAAGCCCGGCGATGCTATGTACCTGCCCCCCGAGGAGCGGGTATCCATTTGGTAATACAGCGATTATGGTAAAGGCCGCGTTTGCGGCCTTTTTTTTTCGCAATTGATCCTATGTTTGTTGTTGTGTCTGCATTTATGTAAATTTTGATTAAATTTATCCATGATTTCTGTGCAAAACATCTCGCGGCTGCTAGTTTTATAAATGATAGCTTGAATAATTTTTCAACAAGCCGTTGAAAAACCCAAGTTAAGCGAATGCAGGAAGCAAACTAACCCAGGGTCTGGGTGTCGTTGCCTAGGATGGGCAATGTAGCGGTAGGAAGCCGCAGCAAGCAGGAAGCGATGCAGAGCGGGAGTGCAGGGAAGCAGCCCACAGGGCCAAACCCGCAACCGCAGTAGAGAGGAGTGTGATGGCAGGGATGCCGACTTTTAATCCCGCCAGAGCCCCAATAATTGCTCAGCCAATTTTCTCACAACACTACATTTTACTTTTCGTAGATGGCGTAAAACTTGGTGGCCTTGCCCAGTGTTTCCCAGCTGCCTTCAAAGCCTGCGGGTATCACAAAGGCATCACCCGCATTGAGTCTTTCGCTATTGCCCTGGGCATCGGTCAAAATTGCTTCGCCGTCGATCAAATAGCAAAACTCATCTTCTTGGTATTGCACACGCCATTTGCCGCTGTCTGAACTCCAGACTCCGCAGAAAAAATTTTCATCATTATTGGTGTAGAGGTTGTGTACCTGCTCGATAGGTTTACCGACAATAACTTTATCGGCCTTGATCGGCCTGGTTTCACCGCTGGTGGCAAATTTGGGTAGTCGAGTAATGCTGCTCATAAATAGGTTCTTTGCTGATCGCTGGATAAAGTTGAATTATAGTTCGGTAATTTAACGGCGCCGTTGCCCCAGGTCAAGTGCCGTGCTTAAGCGCCGCTGAAGTGGGGTATACTGAAGCTTTTGTCCAGTCGACCACTGCCCAAGCCAGCCCTATGTCAAAACTGATCTGCCGTCGCATCAATCAACCCAGCACCGCCTTGCAGCAATCCGATTTACCGCCCCTGTTACAGCGGGTATACGCAGGCCGCGGCATCGAAGATCCGGCCCAGTTAGATACCGCCCTAAAATCCCTGCCGGCGCCGAGCTTAATGGCGGGTATCGATGCGGCGGTTAGATTGCTATGCCGGGCCCTAGAGGGGCGTTGGTCGCTGCTGATTGTGGGTGATTTTGACGCCGACGGCGCCACCAGTACCGCGGTGGCCAAACTCGCGTTGGAGCAGATGGGCTTTACCCAGGTGGATTACCTGGTGCCCAACCGCTTTGAGTACGGCTATGGCCTAACCCCGGAAATTGTCGCGGTAGCCGCCGCCAGCGACCCCAAGCCCAAGTTGCTGATTACCGTGGATAACGGTATTTCCAGTGTCGAGGGGGTGGCCGCGGCCAAGGCCGAAGGCATGGCGGTGCTGGTTACCGACCACCACCTGCCCGGGGCCGAGTTGCCAGCGGCGGATGCCATCGTTAACCCCAACCAAGCAGGCTGTGAGTTTCCCAGTAAAAATCTGGCCGGGGTGGGGGTTGTTTTTTATGTGATGATGGCCCTGCGCGCCGACTTGCGCCAGCGTGGCTGGTTTGCCCAGCAGAGCCTGGCCGAGCCCAATTTGGCCAATCTGCTCGACCTGGTGGCCCTGGGCACCGTGGCCGACGTGGTCAGCCTGGACCAGATCAACCGGATTTTGGTGCAGCAGGGCATCCAGCGCATTCGCGCCGGCCATGTGCGTCCGGGTATCCAGGCCCTACTGGATGTGGCCGGGCGTCCGGCCGCCAAGCTTAGCTCGGTAGACTTTGGCTTTGTGTTGGGGCCGCGCCTCAATGCCGCGGGGCGACTGGACGATATGAGCATAGGCATTGAATGTTTGCTGGCCCCGAACTATGCGCTGGCCCGGGCCATGGCCACCGAGCTGGATGACCTCAACCGCGACCGCAAATCGATTGAGCAGTCCATGCACAAGGAGGCCCTGGCCAGCCTGGATAAGCTGGCCATGGATGAAACGGATATGCCCTGGGGCCTGTGTCTCTACCAGAGTGATTGGCACCAGGGGGTGATCGGTATACTGGCCTCGCGCATTAAAGACCGCTACCACCGCCCGGTAATCGCCTTTGCAGATGTGGAGGGCAGCGATGAGGTCAAGGGCTCGGCCCGCTCCATCAAGGGGCTGCATATCCGCGATGCCCTCGATCGGGTTGCCGCCCGTGAGCCGGGCCTGCTGAGCAAATTTGGTGGCCACGCCATGGCCGCTGGCCTAAGCTTGGATAAAGCCCGTTTAGGAGAGTTTGAGCAAGCCTTTGATCGGGCGGTGCGAGAAACCCTGGAGGCCGACGCACTGCAGGCTAAGCTCGATAGTGATGGCGCGCTGGCGGCGACAGAATTGTGCCTAGATGCAGCCGAGCAGCTGCGCCTAGCGGGCCCCTGGGGGCAGAACTTTGCCGAGCCGCTATTCGATGGGGAGTTCTATCTAATTAATCAGCGTATTGTCGGCGAGCGCCACCTAAAGCTGACGGTAAGCCTAGAGCCTAAAGGCCAGGCGTTGATTGATGCCATCGCCTTTAATATTGATTTAAAGCAGTGGCCCAACCATCAGGCCAATAAGGTGCTACTCGCCTATAAGTTGGATGTAAACGAATTTAGAGGTCAGCGAAACCTGCAACTTTTGATTGAAAGTATCGAGCCTATTGGGGAATTTGCGCCATAAATATCCAATCTCGACAGGGAACTGGTTACAGTTGTTCTAGATCAGCTGCTGGCTAGCGGTTTTATGATATATATAAAGGAATACTGTACGTATAAATATTTAGCGAGTGAGAGTTTTTTAATTGAGGAGGTTACACCGTGAAAGATGATACAAAGACTGCTCCCGAAACCCCCAGAAGCGGGGATTTGGCCGAAGTGGATTTCTCTGCTGTAAATGAGGAAACCCTGGAGACTTTGGCCGGCGACGCGGCAGCAGCAATGGTGGCTGAGGACGAAGATCCGGCAGAGCACCTGCACCACCTGGCCGAGATGCGCAAAGATCCAGAGGCCATTCGCAAGCTGTTTCTCAGCGGTGAATACCCCTACAAGAGCAAGCTGAAGAAAAACGACTACGAAAAGAAAAAGCGCCAGCTGCAAATTGAGCTGCTGAAAGTGCAAAAGTGGGTTAAAGACACCGGCCAAAAAATTGTAATGATTTTTGAAGGCCGCGACGCCGCCGGTAAAGGGGGCGCCATCAAACGCTTTACCGAGCACCTCAATCCTCGTGGTGCCCGTGTTGTTGCCCTGGAAAAGCCCAGCGAGAGCGAAGGCGGCCAGTGGTACTTCCAGCGCTATATTAAGCACCTGCCCACCCGTGGCGAAATGGTGCTGTTTGACCGCTCCTGGTATAACCGCGCCGGTGTGGAGCGGGTGATGGAATTCTGTACTCCCGAAGAGTACCTTGAGTTTATGCGCCAGACCCCCGAGCTGGAGCGGATGATGGTACGCAGTGGCATTCGCCTGTTTAAATACTGGTTCTCGGTAGGCCAGGACGAGCAGCGCCGCCGCTTTGAGGCCCGAGGTACCGACCCTTTGAAACAGTGGAAGCTATCGCCTATCGATAAGGCCTCGCTGAGCAAGTGGGACGAATACGCCGAAGCTAAAGAAGCCATGTTCTTCTACACCGACACCGCCGATGCGCCTTGGACCATCGTTAAATCCAACGATAAAAAGCGCGCCCGCCTGGCCTGTATGATGCACTTCTTAAACAGCTTGCCTTACCCCAACAAAGACGAGCATGTGGTGCGCCGGGCCGATCCGCTGATTGTCGGCCACAGCGAGCATGTTATCGCCAAATCGAAGCATATCTTGGGTCACCACTTGGGTGATTGGTAAGCGCTAGTTTAGCGATAACGTAAAAAAGGGGAGCAATTCTGCTCCCTTTTTTTTAGAACGTTTAATAGTTTTTAGAGCGTTAGAGCTGGGTCAGCTGTTCTATCATTGGCCAGGCCGTCTCCAGCAGCAGTGGCTGGGCCTTGGCGTTGGGGTGAATGCCGGCTGCTTGCATCAGGCCTTTATCCAGTGCGACTTTTTCTAAAAAGAACGGCAGCAGTGGCACCTGCTGCTGCTCGGCCACCGCGCTAAAGCTCTGGCTAAACAAGCGCGCATAGCGCTTGCCGTAATTGGGCGGTATCTGCATGCCCAGCATTAACACCTTGGCCTCGGCGGCCTGGCTCAGCTCAATCATTTGCTTAAAATTGGCCTTCATCTGGCCGATGGGGTAGCCGCGTAGGCCATCGTTACCGCCCAGCTCAATCACCACATAATTGGGTTTAAATTGTTGCAGTAATTGGGGCAGGCGGGCCAGACCGCCGGCGCTGGTCTCGCCGCTGATGCTGGCATTGACAACATCGAGCTGTTTATCCGCAAGTCGTCGCTGTAACAGGGCAACCCAACCCTGTTTGGGTTCCATGCCGTAAGCAGCGCTGATACTGTCGCCCAAAACCAGCAGTGTCTTGCCCTCGGCCTGGCTTAGGGGGCTGAGCACCAGCAGCAAGAACAATAGCAATTTAGGTAAACGTACAGCGCTCATGACAGGCCCCGGCAATTAGTGGTGGCTTTTATTCTAGGCCTTCGCCTCTAAGCTGTCTTGTAAAGTAGTGTGAACGGTCTTGCCACCGTACCGGGCCCTGCCACAATGGTTTATCCTACCTAGTAAGAGAGCAAAGTCTTGAGCCACAGTATTCTCGATGTCCAGCACATCAGCAAAACCGTCAATACCGCCGCCGGCCCCCTCTGTATTTTGCAAGATATTTGCTTTAGCGTTGACCGCGGCGATAGTGTCGCCATCGTCGGCGCCTCGGGCTCGGGCAAATCGACCCTGCTGGGTATATTGGCTGGCCTGGACCAAGCCAGCAGCGGCGATGTGCTGCTCGATGGCAACAGCCTGGCACAGCTAGATGAAGAGGGGCGGGCAGCCCTTAGGGCCAAGCTGGTGGGCTTTGTGTTTCAGTCGTTTCAATTACTGCCAGGCTTAAGCGCGCTGGAGAATGTTATGCTGCCACTGGAGCTGCACGGCCGCAGCGATGCCCAGCAAAAGGCCGAGCAATTCTTGCAGAGGGTGGGCTTAGAACAGCGTCTGGCCCACTACCCCCAGCAGCTTTCCGGCGGCGAGCAGCAGCGGGTGGCGATTGCCCGAGCCTTTGCCAGCGAACCCAGTATTCTGTTTGCCGATGAGCCCACCGGCAATCTCGACAGTGCCAACGGTGCCAAGATTATCGAGCTGTTATTTGAGCTTAACCAAGAGCAGGGCACTACCTTAATCTTGGTTACCCACGAGCAACGCCTGGCCCAGCGCTGCCAGCAGCGGATTGAGCTAGAGGCGGGTGCGCTGCTGAATAATAGCGATACCCAAGCACAAGAGCCCCAGCCATGCTGAGCCTGCGTCTATTGTGGCGCAATTGGCGCAGCGGTGAGCTAAAGCTACTGGCCTCGGCCCTATTATTGGCGGTGACGGTAGTCAGTGCGATCGCAATTTTTACCCAGCGCTTAGAAGGTGCTCTGGTGCAACAGAGCAATACCTTTTTGGCGGCCGACCGCCTGGTACGCGCCTCTGGGCCCTTTGACGAGGCGCTGTTCGCCAGTGCCGATGCGGCCGGGGTGCGGTGGGCCCAAACCATACAGTTTAGCTCCATGACCTACGCCGGCGAGCGTATGCACCTGGCGGCGGTTAAGGCGGTAAGTGCGGCCTACCCGCTATTGGGCGAGCTGCATATTAGCGACCGAGCCTTTAGCCGCGACCCGGCTCATATAAGTGCGGTGAAACATGGTCCCGGCCCAGGCGAGGCCTGGGTGGATGGCCGTATTCTGCCGCTATTGGGCATTGAGGTCGGCGATTTAATCGGGGTGGGCGAGAGTGACCTCACCGTTACCCAGGTAATTGTGCGCGAGCCCGATCGGGGTGGCGGCTTTGGCTTTTTTGGCGCGCGGGTGATGATCAACACCGCCGACGTGGCCGCCACCGAGGTGATTCAGCCCGGCAGCCGCATAAGATACAACTGGCTGCTGGCCGCCCCGGCCGACAGGCTGGAGCCATTTCTATCCGAGCTGGAAGGTAAACTTAGCCCTCATCAAAAGCTGGTGGATTTAAAAACCGCCCAGCGCGGCCTGGCCCGCACCCTGGATCGGGGCCGTCAATTTTTGGGCCTGGCCGCCATGATCGGCTTGCTGCTGGCGGGGCTGGCCATCGCCATTGCCGCCGGCCAATTCGCCCGCCGTCATACCGACCAAGTGGCGCTGTTAAAAAGTTTGGGCAGCGGTGCGGCTCAGATTCGTTGGCTCTATACCCAGCAGCTGCTGTTGCTGGCTCTAGTGGCCTCCTTGCTGGGGCTTGGGGCAGGGGAGTTATTACAGCGTTTAATCAGTGCCGCGGTCACCTCGGTCTACCCAGTTGAATTGCACTTTGCCGGCCCCTGGCCCTATGTCTTAGGTTTAGTCAGCGGTTTGCTGTGTCTATTGTGTTTTGCCCTGCCGCCACTTTGGCATTTACCCACGGTGCCGCCAATTAAGGTGCTGCGACGGGAGCTGCAGGTCGACAGTGTGTCGCGCTTTAGCCAGACCGCCCTCGGGGTGGTAGCGGTATTCGCCATGGTGGTGTTGTATACCCAGAATATTAAGCTGACCTTGACCGTGATGCTGAGCTTTTTTTGTATTTTGGCAATTGCCGCTGTATTAGCGCTGGGGCTATTGAAAGTTGGCCGACGCCTCGGCTCGCGCTCGGGCAGCAGCTGGCGCCTGGCCTGGGCCAGCTTGCTGCGCCACCGCGGCCAGACCGTGGCCCAAACTCTGGTGTTTGCCACCGCCATTATGCTGCTGCTGGTGTTGTCAGTAGTGCGCAGCAGTTTGATTGATGAGTGGCGGCTTAAATTGCCCGAGGATGCGCCCAACCATTTTTTCGTGAATATTGCCCCCTCCCAGGTGGATTATGTCGAGCAACTGCTACAAGGCGAGGGCTTGCAGTCGGCGGGCTTATACCCCATGGTGCGCGCCCGCTTGGTCAGCATTAACAATGCTGAACCCAATGAAGCGCTGAAGCAGCAGGCCAGTATCCTCAGCCGCGAATCCAATTTAAGTTGGGCGCCAGAGTTACCTTCGGACAATGTGCTGTTGCAGGGCAAATGGTGGCCCGAGCTGGACTTAAACCAGGGCCACTATGTCTCGGTGGAGCAGGGGGTGGCCAAAGACTTGGGGCTTAAGCTTGGCGATAGCCTGGGCTTTAGTGTGGGCGGGCTTAAGCTTGCGGCCCAGGTCGGCAGTATTCGCAGTGTCGAGTGGGACAGTATGCGCCCCAATTTTTTCTTTCTGTTCTCGCCTGGCAGCTTGGATAATTACGCCCCCACTTACTTGACCAGCGTGTTTATTCCGCCCCAGAAAAAAACACTGCTCAACCAATTACTGCAACAATACCCCACCATATTGGTGATTGAAGCGGATCTGGTGATTGAACAAATTCAAACCCTCAGTGCCCAGGTCAGTGATGGGGTGGGCCTAGTGCTGGTGTTGGTATTGGCCGCCGGCATTATGGTGTTGCTGGCGGCGGTAAATGCCAGTATGGATTACCGTTTACAAGAGGCGGCAATCTTGCGCGCCCTGGGCAGTGGCCGCCGCCGTATCTTGCTCAGCACTGCTTTAGAGTTCTTTAGCTTGGGGGCCATGGCTGGTATTGTCGCGGTGATTGGCGCCGAGGTATTGCTACTGGGCTTGCAACAGTGGGTATTGCAAACCCCGCTACAGGCACACCCGGTATTGTGGGTAGCCGGCCCTTTGGGGGGCGGTGTACTGGTGGCCCTTATGGGGCTGTGGGCCAGTCGCCGGGTAGTGAGCGCGCCGCCCATGTTGGTATTGCGCGAGCTATAAACCGCGTGTTTAGTGTTTTTAGCGCTCGATAGTTTTGCGATGATGAGTTTGCCGATGATTTTAAGGGTGAACACCAGTAGACTGGGCCGATGAAATTTGAATTTGAAGCCATTGCTCGGGTGCATTCACCCTATGTGGAAAAATTTGGCGTGCCCCGCCAGCCTGGCCTAGTGCCCGCCGCCCGCGCTGAGATTGAGCTGCTACCTCCCTATAACGACCCCGCCTGTGTGGATGGCCTGGAAACCTGCAGCCATATCTGGCTGCAGTTTGTGTTTGACCAAAGCTTGGATACCCAGTGGCGCCCCAAGGTGCGACCGCCGCGCTTGGGTGGCAACCAAAGCCTGGGCGTGTTTGCCACCCGCTCGCCGGTGCGCCCCAACCCCATTGGCCTGTCGGTGGTCAAGCTTGAGGGCATTGATAGCGAGAATGGCTTGCGCTTAATGGTCAGCGGCCTCGACCTAGTCGACGGCACACCGATCTTAGATATTAAACCCTATGTGCCCTATGTGGATGCGGTGGCCGATGCCCAAAACCAGTTCGCAGTGGCTGAGCCAGAATTGTTGGGGGTGATCTTTAGCCCCGAGGCCGAGAGGTTTTGCCAGCAACACAACGGCGCTTTACAGGCCCTAATCACCCAAGTCCTGCAACAAGACCCGCGCCCGGCTTACCATAAAAACAAAGATGAAGGTCGCCGCTATGGTCTGAGCCTAAAACCTCAGATCGACGGCGCGGTGCTGAATATTGAATGGTGCTGTGAGGCTCAGTTAATTCGGGTGTTGTCTATTAGCTAATGGTGCAAGCCCGCTGTTAGAGCCTTTTGGTGGCTGTAGGGTTCTGGGGTCTTGTGATTAAGCTTGCTATCTGTCGAAGCGACCTGCCTGGTGTAGATAGACGATAATATTGCCAATAGCGACAACCCAAGGGCTGTTTTCGGGTCTGGCCAATGTTTGTTAGGCCGCCATTGTTGGTATCTCGCATATTTTTCGTAATTAATTGTCAGTTGGCACTGTACACAGCTTAATTGACGGCTAAAATTACGTCGTCTTGTAGTGTTAGACCCGGTGGCGATACCTTCAATGCTTAGTTTAGGCCCTGTGCGCTGGGCGTTTCACGATTTACCCGTTTGGCTGTTACTGTGGCTGTTAATGCTGGCGGCGCCCAGCTACGCCTGTGATCCGCGCCCCCTCGCTGCGGGTCAAATAGATCCAGCTTGCCAGGCAACCCGCCTAGACGGCACTTGGCAGGGCCTAGCCGGGCTGCTGATTCCACCCCGGCAAATTGACCGATATGCCGCCCAGGCGGTGCCGCTGGAAGTGCCCGGTTACTGGACCAAAGCCCAGTTAAACAGCAACGATGAACACCCCGGTGGGTATGTCACCTTGTGGACCGAGCTGCGCCTGAGCGGCGAATTGGCCACGGGCGAAGATCTGGCTCTGTGGCCTGGGCGTCACGCCAGCGCCGCCCGTATCTACGTGGCGGACGGTCGCGGTAAGCTGATTAAGGTGTTCGATAATTTATCCCCCTTAGTTGCCGAGAGCGCCATCCCGGTCAGTAAGCTACCGGCGCCGGGGCTGGCTGGGCGTTTGTTTGGCAGTGCATCGGCGCAGTTGCCCAAGCTCTACCCTGGGGCGCGTATTATTATCCATATTTACGCGGAAGACTTTCGCACCAGCGGAATTGCTCAAGCACCCGAGCTGGGCAAA
>JAOXRV010000815.1 GCA_025800435.1 Cellvibrionaceae bacterium
GGTGATTTACGACCCGGCCCATACTAATTATCAGGCGCTGTTAAAAGTATTCTGGGAGAGCCACGACCCCACCCAGGGTATGCGTCAGGGTAATGATTTGGGCAGCCAGTACCGCTCGGCAATCTATTGTCTCAATCAGCAGCAACAACAGCTGGCCGAGGCCAGTTGCGCCGCATACCAAACTGAGCTGGCCGCCGCGCAACACGGGCAGATCTCTACCGAGATTAAAGCCGCGCCGATTTTTTACTACGCCGAAGATTATCACC
The DNA here is from genome assembly GCA_025800435.1 of Cellvibrionaceae bacterium. Classification (GTDB taxonomy): domain Bacteria; phylum Pseudomonadota; class Gammaproteobacteria; order Pseudomonadales; family Cellvibrionaceae; genus Pseudoteredinibacter. The sequence continues at coordinate 267 of JAOXRV010000815.1, forward strand.
AGCAGTATTTGCACAAAAACCCACAGGGCTATTGCGGTATTGGTGGTACCGGGGTGAGCTGTCCGCTTTAGTCGGCCATTTTAGGCAGGCCAGTCATCATCGTCGTCGTCAAAGCTAGGGCACCTCTGAATAACTCGCTGAGCATCATCGAGTTATTCAGAGGTGCCCTACGTTTATTTTTTTTTGGATTTCTTTTTCTTTGACTTGCTGGTTTTTTCTTGCGCGGGCTTTTCAAGGCGTTCAAAAAATACCATCGGCGAGGGTGCGGTATTTTGTTTTGTGGCTAAGCGTCCATCAACCGCAACTATTTGTACCAGCCGCCAGCCGGCGCTGTATAGTTGGGTGAAAGTTGGCCGCTTAGCTTCTGCAAATCCCTCGCAGCGCATTCTGGTGGTGGTGGTAGGTAAATTAAAATAGGTTCCGTTGTTAACTTGGCTGCCGTCCACTATACAGGCGGTTATCTCTGCGCTAAAACAGACTTTGCCAAAGCTCAGCATTAGTGTAAGCAACGCGATAAACCGCCAAATTAACGGTTTGCGCTTGCTGCTTGTATTAGTCATCATTATATCCCCTAAATAAAAAGAGGTTTGCAATGCAAACCTCTTGTTGTGGTAGTGCCCATGGCGCGGGCTTCGATTTTATCTCGGTACTGTCTCGGAACTGTCTCGGTACTATCCTCCGTACTGTCTTGCGGCTAATAGCGCCGCATACAAGCCTCAGCTATTACAAATGCTGTAATTGCTTTACCACTGCCAGCTTACGCCGGCGGAGCCGCCCACTTCTTCGCCATCGGTGTCGGTGCCGACTGAGGCGTAGAAAGTGGTTTTGCTTTTCTTAAAGCGGCCGCGAAAGCCAACCCCAAGGGCGGTTTCGCCACCGTAGGCGCCCAGGCCTACATTTAAGGCGTAGCGCCTATTGCTTGGCAGGTCTGGTGCTTCCATGGCGTTGGCGATGGCAATACCTTTCATCGCTTCGTCGTGGTTTTCACGTACTTCATCGCTCAGCTCGTTAACCTTTTGATCCAGGGCATTGTATTGGCCCATGTTGACAGCGTCGTACTGCTCAACGCCGTCGGCGACACCGCTTACTCGTGCCGGGCCGCCCCGGCCATTGCTAAAGTGGGCGCCCTCATCGTCTAAAAGCATCTCGGTCGAGGCGGTACCACCGGACAGCTTGGTGTGATCTAAGCTAACCACTAGGCCATGGTCGGCGGTGCCATTGTTGACAATAACACTGGCCATCTCCTCGCTTTGCTTAACACTGCTGTAGCTGCCATCCATCTTGCCGACCATGCTGTTAATACCTTGATCGTTAAGCACCATTTGGGTATCGCCAGTACTAATGGTAGTGGTGGCGCCATTTAACAAGGTGTTTTCGCTGCTAATGGTGGTGTTCATACCGCTAAGCATGGTGTTTTCGCTGCTGATGGTGGTGTTCATACCGGTGAGCATGGTGTTGTTGCTGCTAATGGTGGTGTTCGCGCCATTCATCATCGTGTTGTTGCTGCTGATGGTGGTATTGGCGCCCATCAGGTTAATATCATTACTATCGATATTGGTGGTGCGAGCGAATAGGTTGGTGTTGTTCCTGCTCCGTATATTGGTGTCGTCACCGCTTTCAATAACCGTGTCATCGCCACTGATAAGGTGCGTATCGATACCGCTGTTTATAATCGTATCTACAGTGCTGTTGATGCCGGTGTTTACAGAACTATTGATGGTGGTATTCACCGCGCTCATCTCAGTATCGCCACCGCTGGTAATGGTGGTGTCAGTGGTGCTGTTAATCACATGATTGACTGCGCTTAAGGTGGTATCGCCATTGGTGCTGGTGATGTCGGTATTGGTGTTGCTGGTAATTACATGGTTTTGGGCGCTCATGTTGGTATCGCCATTGGTGCTGGTGATATCGGTATTGGTATCGCTGGTAATCACATGGTTTAGAGCGCTCATATTGGTATCGCCATTGCTGGTATTTATTGTCGTCGCGTTGGTGCTGTTTATGGTTGTGGCGTTACCGCTGGTGATATTGGTATCTATGACACTGTCAATATTATGGCTGCGCGCATCAAAGTCACTGTCATTTGTGCTGGCGATAACGGTGTTGACGGTGCTTCTGATTTCAGTGCTTACACTGCTGTTTATTTGAGTTGTGCCTGTGGTATTAATATTGGTACCGTTGCCCGATACAATATCCACACTGCCAGAACCGCTGCTGATGTCAACATCAGTTCCTGCGTTTAGAGTAACGCCGTTTGTACTACCAAGGCTCAGTGTATTGCCATTTATATTGGTATTAGCAGTGCTGTTGATGGTTGTGTCGCCGGTGCTATTAATACTGGTTGCGCCGCCAGAGATATTAGTGTTGCCAGTAATATTATTCGTACCACTAAAACTATTGATAAGCGAGTTGATGGTTGTGGTGCCGGTTAAATTACTGATGGTCGTGGTGCCAGTAATATTTGTGGTGCCACTACTAATGGTGGTTGTGGTGCCGGTATCACCTATATTTATTCCAGTTGTGCTGCTGTCGCCCAGGTTAATTGTGGTGCCGGTAAAGTTACTGGTATCGCTGTCAACATTTAAGGTGGTGCCAGTTGTGCCTATGTTGACGCTATTGGCATCTATATCGACCGTGGTGCTTGCGTCGCCTAAGCTTACGCTGGCGCCTGTGAAGTTAACGTCGTCACTGTCGATGTTCACACTGGTAACGTTGCTGACATTAACGGCGGAGCCAGTCAGGTTTGTATTGCTGCCACTTAACGTAGTGGTGGCGCTACTTATTTCGGTGTTCGCACCCGTTAGGTTGGTGTCGGCACTGGTGATGTTGGTAGTGGAAGAGTTTATGTTCAGGTCATCACTGGCAATGGTGGTGTCGGTGTCGGCGCCGGTGGTGCTCGCAGCACCAATATTAATGTCGGTTGTGCTGACGTCACCCAGGTCTACACTTTGACCAGTAAAGTTAATATCATTGCTGTCAAGGTTGACTGTTGTATTAGCATCTACATTTAGGGCGCTGCCTTGGACTGTGGTGCCGTTGGTGTTGTTAATCACCAAGGTGTCACCGCTGACTTCGTTGGTTCCGGTACCAGTGATTGAAATGCTGGTGTCAGTAATTTGGGCATATACTCTCGGGGCGAGGGAAACAGTCGCCAAACAGACTACCCCCGCCAGCTTAATTGGATTCAGCTTGAACTGAGTTGACGTATGATCCTTCATGTCAGGTTCCCTGTGAGAAAAATGATTGTATTTTCAGTAAAGTCCATTGATCCCTTTTTTCAAGAAAAAAGTGGTCCTATTTCAGAGCCTAGACAGTAGCTGTAGAAAATAAAATTTTTTTGCGGTAAAAAGCGATTATTGGGATGGTTTTACTAAAATATTTAGAGCGCTAAGCCAAATAGAATAGGTTTAATAAATATCTGTTTTGACAAGTTGGCAAAGGTGCACGCTTAGCTGACGATGAATGGGGAATTTATGCTTTAGACTTGATCGCTAATGGCTTTGGCAATTAGCACAATGCCACCTATGGGCATTAGCCAAAGTGTGTACTGACGAAATCGCTGGTCGTTAATTTTGTTTAAATGGTGGCGGGCCCAGAAAACACCGAAGACGCCACCCATTCCAATCGCTAAACCGTATAGACCTATCTCAAAGCCCACCGCCCCAAGGCCGATATAGCTGATCAACTTTGTACTTTGCAGTGCCAGTGAATTAAACGCCTTGGTGGCCACCAACTGTTCTTTTTCTAAACCGTGATTAAGAAAAAATGGATTCATCACCGGCCCGGTGCCGCCTATTAAACCCGAGATAAACGCCACCCCCAAGCCCAGTGGTAAAAACCCACTAAGGGGCATGGCAAAGGAGCGTTTGCGCTTGCCAAACTTAAATTGCCAAATGGTGGAGAGTAAAAACAAGCCCAGTAAAAACTGCAACAGGGCGGCCGGCACCAGGGTAAAGGTAAATGCCCCCAAGACCGCGCCGATAACACTGCCGGGCAATAGATAACGCACCACCGGCCAGGCGATATGATCCCAAAATACAAAGGTCCGCGAAGGGTTGGCCATTAGCGCGGCAATGGTAATTGTCGGGGCCACGGCCTGGGGTGCCAGGGCCAGGCCCAGCAGTGGAATCAGCAACATCGCCGCGCCACCGGCGGCCACGGTGCTGATCAGCCAGGCGATGGCGCCCGCAATAAAGAGCAGTAAATAAATCACGCCTAAAATTTATGGGCTAAAGCGGCGCGGGTCAATAACTAATCCAATCGCTCCAGCTACCTGGGTAGAGAATCGCCGAGGGCTGGCCGGCAATGGCCAGTGACAGCAGGTTGACACAGGCGGTCACCCCAGAGCCGCAGTAACAGACCGGGGCCACGCCCTGTGGCAACTGCTGCCAGCGCTGCTGATGAAACTCTAGCGGCTTAATAAAACCCGCCTCGTCGATCGCTTCCTGCCAGGGGAAGTTTAGGGCACCGTCGATATGCCCGGCCACCGGGTCGATGGGTTCTTCCAGGCCCTGGTAACGCTTGGCTTCGCGGGCATCAATCAACACTAAATCGCTGGCGGCACCGGTGCTGATGGTTTTGACACCGTCGTAATCGGTGATCCAACCACCGCGCGGGCGGCAGCTAAAATTGCCCGGGCGCGGGGCCGGCTCGCGCTTGTCGATACCGCCGTCAGCGGCCAACCAGGCGCGGTAGCCCCCATCTAAAATATACACCTGCTCTAGGCCCATAAAGCGCAATAACCACCAGGCTCGGGCGGCGTTGGCGCAGCGCTGGTCATCGTAGACCACCACAGTGTGAAAACGAGTTAGGCCGCAACTGCGCAAGCGCTCTTGCAGCTCGCCGAGCCGGGGCAGGGGGTGGCGGCCGCCGTGGCCCTCCACCGGGGCAGACAGGTCGGCTTCCAGATCGAGGTAGTAAGCGCCGGGTATATGGCCCTGCTCGTAGCTGAGCAAGCCGTGATTAGGGTCGCCGAGGGTAAAGCGGCAGTCGAAGACCAGGGTGCTGTTGTCCTGGGCACAGAGCGCCTGTTTTAAATCCTCTGCGCTGACACAGTGGGGCAGGGGGTGTTGTTTGTCCATAGCCATAAAATGAGGTTAACGCCGATTCGAACTTAAAGGCCATACCTTAACCTGTTGTGATGGCCTGGCTCAAGGGCGTGCCGCACATTCTTTTGGCGCTTAATTTAAGCTTCGCCTTGGCCTGGTATTTTGCCTTGCAGATCAAACGCAAAGGCTAAAATTTGGGCAATGCAAACGTAAAGGCTCTGGGGTATATGATCGCCCAGTTCAATTTTACTGAGCAGTTGCACCAGCGCCGGGTTTTCGCACAGGGGCACCTTGTGCTCGCGGGCGATGGCGATAATTTGTTCGGCCTCCTGACCGTTGCCCTTGGCGCTTACTTGGGGGGCGGTTTTACCGTCGTAAAACAGGGCCACCGCCTGGCTTAATTCTGCATCGCTAAAACTTTCACTGTCTGGATTCATATCAGGCTCGGGTGCTAATCAGTTGTTGTAAGCTGGTTTCTAACTTCGGTGGTAAGCCCTGCTGGCAGCCTAACTCTTCGACCTCCACTCCGCCTTGTAGCAAGGCTTGGCGCAGTGATTGCAATTCGTTTTTTGCCAGGGCATTGGCCCGGGCACTGTCAAACCACAGTTGAATGGCGCCGCGCTCGCCAATCAGGCGCACATCGGCCTGCATTTTACCCAGCCCAGGCAGGTCACACGATAGCCGCAGTTGCCACTGGTTTTGCTTTTGCTGGCCCTGACCGGGTCGCTGGCGCGGCGGTCGCTCCTGAATATCCAGCTCGACACTGCGCAGTTGCCCGCCAAATACAAACGGCAGCTCTAGGCTCCAGCGCTGGCCGGGGCCGCTGTCGAGCAGCCCCTGTACCTGCTGGGCCTGAATCTTGTGCACCCCGGCGCTACCCAGTTGCGCCAGGCGCTGCCACAGGGCCTGGCGCAATTGTTGGCGCTGTTCGGTGCTAAGGTTGGCGAGTTGGGGCGGCAGTGTAGGCTGGGCCTCGGCAGTCTTATTAAGCTGCAGCTGGCTCATGCCCAATAATTGGTTTAGCAGTTGGCCAATGGCCTTATCGCCACCACTGGGCCCGTTGCCGCTTGGGCTTGTCGGCGCGCTGGCCCCGGTAGCTTGAGGCGCGACGGGGTATAGCTGTTGTTGGTTTTTCAACTGTTGTACCAGGCGCCCCAGTTGGGTTTTTAAATTATCGAGATTGATACTGCCAAGCTTGCCCGTCGGCCCGCCTTTGACGTTGTTGCTGGCCTGACCGAGCAGTTGCAAATGGGACTCTTGCCACAGGCCGCTGCGGCCGATGGCCTGGCGCAGTGGCTCCGCCTGTTGCAGTTGGCGCGGCTCGGCCAGTGTTTGGCTGAGCTGTTGCAGTAACAGGCGGCTGCTCGCATCCAGCAGTTTAAGCTCTGGCCGGGCCAGGGCTTGGGCATTTAAAAGCTGGCCCAGTACCGTCGCCAGCGGCTGTTGTTGGGGCAGGCTTTGGCGCAGTGCGCTGGCCAGGATCTGTTGATTTTGGTTGCCCTGGGCTGGCCCCGTACTAGCCGCTGCGGCGCCGGCTTTAGTGGCCAGTGGCGCGGCAATTAAGCGGCCATCTTGGCTCAGTCGCAGCGCTAAATAGTCACCGACCTTGACCGGGCGCGGGCTGATTGTCACCACTTGATGGCCACCCAGCTCAAGTTTAACCAGGGTGGGGGGCTGGCGAATTAAAGCAGCGCTGCTAAAGGCCTGGGCTTGGCCCTGGGCTGTGGCAGCACTTTTGGCTTGGCCTATTAGGGTGGGCATTAGAGCCTGCACCTGCTGGGGGCTGGCCAACGCCGCTTTAATAACCCGGGCGGGCACCGCCTTATCGCTGTGCAATAGCCCCAGTGCCAGCAGGCCTTGGAGGCGCGCGGGCAGGCGCTTAAACAGCTCGGCTTTGGCGCTGAGTAGGGTTTTATCGACACTGTCAGTGCTAGTGCCCGGAGTTGATTTGGGCGCTTCGCCGAGCTTGTCGGCGTTCGCTTGCCCCTGGCTTGGGGGTTTGCTTGCCACCTCGCTTGGCGGTGGTGCTTGGGGCGCGATAACCATGGGGCCTCCCGGGGCTTTAGTCTGCTTAAGGGTTTATCGGCCACGAGTGTCGAAACTACAGCCCCTGTTTGATCCCGAGCAATAGGTTTAGGTGCAAAAAACCATTATAATGCCGCCTCTCTACCCGCCGGGTTTTATATAACTTTTTGGACTCTAGCCCCACCTATGACCCCAGCCCTTTTGGAATTACACGAGCTGGCCTGTGAGCGCGATGGCCGGCAGCTCTTCGCCGGGCTGAACTGGCAGTTTGAAGCTGGCCAGGTGGTGCAAATCGTGGGTCCCAATGGCGCGGGCAAGACCACGCTGCTGCGCGCATTGGTCAGCCTTTCCAGCCAGTACCAGGGCCAGATACGCTTCGCCGGCAAGCCGCTGGCCGATAATCTCTACGGCTTTCGCCAGCAATTGCTCTACCTCGGCCATTTGCCGGGCATAAAAGCTGCCCTGACGCCGGCCGAAAACTTGCGCTGGTACGCGGGCTTGCGCGGCGAGGCGCAAGAGTTGGAGCTTAAATTACAGCAGGCCCTGCAAGCGGTGGGCTTGTACGGTTATGAAGACCAGCCAAGTTACAGTCTTTCAGCGGGGCAGCAGCGCCGGGTGGGGCTGGCTCGCCTGTATTTGAGTCAGGCCAAAATTTGGGTCTTGGACGAGCCCCTAACCGCCATTGACAAAGCCGGTGTGGCGAGGCTTGAAAGCCTGTTTAAGAACCATACCGAGGCCGGTGGCTTAGTGATTATTACCACCCACCAAGATCTGCAGCTGGATAATTTAAGGCAGCTCGATTTGTGTGATTTTCCCCCGGGCCAGGAGCTCGACTATGCCTGAGCGAAGCCCTGGTGTCGGTGCGGCCTTTTGGGCTACCCTCGGTCGTGACCTAAAGCTGGTGGCGCGCAATCGCGGCGAGCTGGCCAACCCTTTGGTGTTTTTTTTGGTGGTTATCACCATGGTACCCCTGGGGGTTAGCCCCAGCCCCAGTGTGCTGGCAACCCTGGCACCGGGGATGATTTGGGTGGTGGCCCTGTTGGCTACCTTGCTGTCACTGGATGGTTTATTCCGTTCGGATTTTGACGACGGCACTCTAGAGCAATTGTTAATTAGCCCCCAGTCGGCCTATATCAATGTGATTGCCAAGCTGCTGGTGCATTGGCTCAGCACTGGCCTAGCCCTGACCCTGGTGGCGCCACTGCTGGGGGTAATGATGTCACTGCCCGAGGCGGGTTATGCGCCGCTGTTGTTAAGCCTGCTGCTGGGCACCGGCAGCCTCAGTTTAATCGGTGGCATCGGCGCGGCGCTGACGGTTTCCCTGCGCAAAGGTGGCCTGTTGCTATCCCTAATTATTATGCCCCTATACGTGCCGGTGTTAATTTTTGGGGCCAGTGCGGTGCGCGCAGCGATCGAAGGTTTTGCGTATAATACCCAGCTAGCGGTGCTCGGCGCCTTGTTGGCACTGGCATTGGTGTTGGCGCCCCTGGCAATCGCCGGTGCCTTAAAGATGAGTGTAAACAATTAATGCCTGCGGGCGTGGAGAGACAATAGTGGCTTGGCAGTGGTTTCATCGTCTGGGCTCGCCCAAATGGTTTTATGAAAAAACCTCACCTTGGATGCCCTGGTTACTGGGTATAAGCCTATTGATTATTGCCGGCTGCTCGGCCTGGGCCCTGGGCTTTGCGCCCATGGATGCCAAACAGGGCAATAGCTACCGCATTATGTATTTGCATGTGCCCGCTTCAATTGTGGCCATGGCCGCCTATTATGTGATGGCCATCGCCGGTGCCATCGGCCTGATCTGGAAAATGAAGCTGGCGGCCATGGTGATGAAAGTGGCCGCTCCAATTGGTGCGGTATTAACGGCCTTGGCCCTGTTTACCGGTGCGGTCTGGGGCAAGCCCACCTGGGGCAC
>JAOXRV010000243.1 GCA_025800435.1 Cellvibrionaceae bacterium
TAGCGGGCGGCTGCACCAGTGGCCATATGATGAGTGGCATGATGCAAACTTCCCTTAGCGGCTATTTGTTTGCCCTGGGGGCCTTTGCCGCCGCCGTGCCAACCGCCATTTTCCTCTACGGCCGCAAATAAGGAGCACACCATGAAAATTGTATTAGCCATTGTTCTGGGCACCCTGTTTGGTTTTGTACTGCAGCGCGTGGGCGCCACCGATAGCCGCGTCATTTGGGGCATGTTAACCCTCAAAGATCTGCGCCTGGCCAAGACCATTTTATTTGCCATTGGGGTTAGCTCTTTCTTAATGTTTTTAGGCATTCAGCTGGGCATGATCGACGGCGGCCATATGTCGGTAAAAAGCGCCTACTACGGCGTGCTGATCGGCGGCGTGCTGTTGGGCCTGGGTTGGGCCATCGCCGGCTACTGCCCCGGTACCGGTGTGGCAGCCTTGGGTGAGGGCAAGTTTGATGCCTTGGTGTATGTGGCCGGCGGCCTATTGGGCGCCCTAGTTTACACCCTGAGCTACGAGAGTATTTCCAACACTTGGCTGTTTGGCAAAATCAGCGAGGGCAAAGTCACCTTGGCGGCCACCGAAAAATACGCCAGCCTAATGCCGGAGGTGTCGCCCTTAATTGTGGCGGCGGTACTGGCAGCGGTGTTTATCGGTATGGCTACCATGCTGCCGCGCAAGATTATGGACTAGCAGCAGCGGGCTCGCTCGCTGCGTATTCTTGCTCAGCTGCGAGCCCCTGCCCCTTGGGGTTTGGGGTGAGGTTGGTGTTGTGGGGTGATGAGGCTGGTTGATTGACTTAATTGGGGTGATGTGAAATTTTATGTGTGTTTTTATGTATGTGAGGCTACGCCATGCCAAAGTTAGATGACACAGAAGCCGCTAAAACGTTAAAAACCCTGGCTGAGAAGATGAAGCAAGGTGCCCGGGAACAATGGTTGCGAGAAAATAAAGATGCGATTAAAAGATGTAATGAGCTAAGTGAGGCTCATGGCTTATTTGCCGAGAAGCACAGGGTATTCTGAGGTTGCTGAGCGGGCTGTTCTACCATTGGCTCGGTTTTTCTTCATCTAGCCGAAACTCCTTTTCTACAGCTTTGATGATTTTAATTTGCCCTTCGCTGGGCTGGCCCTCTGTGCTGGCAGCGAATTTCATCATGCTGATCAGTTTTTCGATATGGGCTTCGGTGAAAGACTCTTTTGAGGGTTTTAGAACATGGCGAATCTCTGCGGGCATATTTATTACATCTTGTAGCAGGTAGGTCGAAGCGGAAAACAGCTCAATGGCCCTGCTGCGCTTTATGCCAAATTCCTTTTCAAATAGGGCCAATAGCTCCAGTTTGGTATCTCTGGTTATGTCACCTTCGTCTTTTGCAACAGATACTGCCAGTAAAGCAGCCGCATCCATAGATTCGGTAAGGGCGTGAAGAGGCTTTACCCCGAGCCGCTTTTCCCACTTTCTGCGCCTGGCCCAGGTAAAGGGATTAAATGCATTTAAATCGACGCCGGCATTTTGCAGGCTGTTCAGTGCCCAGATAAGACCGGCAATGGCGGTGATTAGGCCAATAATAATATGCATTTTTTCTCCAACTTTATAAGTTGTGGTATATGGCGGGTCACCGAGTTATTTATAGGTGCCCTAAAATTGTGGCATATCGTCTGCTAATGTCACCTAGCTGAAAGTGCTAAAGTGGTCGGTAAATGCTGAAAGGGGCTAGGGGGGTAATTGTTATCGCTATAGGCGTAGCGATGAGGGTAGGGGTGCTAAAGGGTGTAAAGAGAGTGGCTCACAATAGGCCT
>JAOXRV010000278.1 GCA_025800435.1 Cellvibrionaceae bacterium
ATAGAGGTCTTAAGTGATATCTTGCCATTCTCAGTAGGCGCTATCTTCTCCCTATAGCGGTCAAGCTGGCCCACCTTAATAAACAATCTGTCAATCGTCAGCATTGCCTGCCCAAGGGCATCAACGCCTACCTGGCTTTCATTTTCAGGAACACACACGACCGCCCATTCTGAGGGGTCACCTTCATCTTTAATTAGTTTTGTAGGCTTATCACTCTTCTGAACCCAATATGCTGTAGGGCTTACACCATAAGACAGCCTCTCAATTTGCTGGTAGTTCGAGCCTCCCTCTTCCATACTGAGGCGATAGAAGCCATCTAATACGTCGCTGCCTATGTCACCATTCACCGCGCTGACTGCCTGAGCTTTATAAACTGCCATCCAACTAGCCAACACATACAATACGCCTCTCTCTCCTGCCGCAAGCCAGTACAGATCTAGGCCTTGATTTTCTAAAATAACTTGCAGCAAAAATTCAGCCGAGCAGCCAAGCTCCGCACTCACCTCACTTATAGACAGCCAGCCTTTATCCACAACACCCTCCCACAGGCGCAATCCCATTTAGAGCCCCACCCCAAGCCGCTGGGAAAGCGGCCTTTCGCTCCGTCGAGCTAGGTGTGGGGAAACTCGGTTACTGTGTTTTACCAAAGCTGGCGGCGATCACATTGCCGGCCTTGGCTTGTGCCTTTAGGTTGTCCAGGTAATCAGCCCAGGATTGCATCATTCCAACCCGCTGGGCTAAGTGTGTAGTGCGATTGTATGCCCGGCCATTGGGGTCTTTTACCGCATGGGCTAACTGGTGCTCGATCCAATCAGCCCTAAAGCCCAACTCTTCATCCAGCAAGGTTCTAGCCATCGCCCTAAAGCCGTGGGGCGTTATTTGGCTATTGTCATAGCCCATTGTCCTTAGCGCAGTGCGCACCCCGTTTTCCGATAGTGGGCGGCTACCACCCCGGGCAGAGGGGAAGATATAGCGGCCGGCGCCAGTTAAGGGTCTAATCTCTTCAATGATGGCCTGAGCCTGGCTGGATAGGGGTATAAAATGGTCTTGGCGCATTTTCATCTTGGCCCCAGGTATTTCTATTCGGCACTCGGGCCAATTTACTTCTGACCATTCAAAGTTGCGCAGCTCACCGGGGCGGCAAAACAGTAGCGGGGATAGCTTTAGGGCTGCCTTAACCACCGGCGTACCGTCATAGCCATCAATTGCCAGCATCAGTTCGCCCACTTCCGCTGGGCTCAGGATTGAAGCCAGGTGTTTTACCTCATGGGTTTTTAACGCGCCTTTCAGGCTGGGGTTGGGGTCGAGGCTGGCGCGGCCGGTGGCCACTGCAAAGCGGAACACCTGCCCCACTATGGTCTTAGTCCGGTTGGCCAGCTCCAGGTGGCCCCGGTGCTCGATACGGCGTAAGCACTCTAGTACCAGCGGGGCATCAACCTCTTTAATGGGCAGGTTTCCAATAAAGGGGAATAGGTCGCGCTCAAAGGCCCTCATTACCCGGGCTTGGTGGTTAGCGGTCTTGGTCAGCATATGCTGTTCAAACCACTCAAGGGCGATGGCTTTAAAGCTGTTTAGG
>JAOXRV010000289.1 GCA_025800435.1 Cellvibrionaceae bacterium
GGGCGCAGCAGGTGTGCGCTTTAGGGCCCGCCCTTCGGAGCCTTGAGTTATTCAGAGGTGCCCTAGTGCCCAACTTTTAAAACTGTCACAATAAACTGCTCTAGTAAGCGCCAAAGTAAAACTAAGCACCCTGTTGAAAAGAAGAGTACTTATGAAGTCTTTCTACATGCGTAAGCTCGCCTTTGCGGTCGGTTTAGCCGGTATTGCCGCAAGCGCCAGCGCTAATTTTAGCGCTGGCCAAATTCAAGCCGGCCAAACACCTGCCCTTAAGGGCGACATGGCTTGGGGCGGCGAAGGGGATTGGCAGCTCAGTAACGGAAAGGTTTGCGCCGTGGTCTCTGGGGTAGAGCACGAGGGCGAACTGGCAGCCAGTGGCGGCTATTTAACCGACCTGGGTTATTGCGACCGGCCCGGTGAAGGCTTTGGCCAGCTTTATTTTGTGCTTAATCTAAGTGCCGAAGATGCCCCCAAGTTTGAAAGCCTTAAGGCTGAGCAGGGCGAAGATTTTGCCCGTATTGTGGGCCGGGGCAGCCACGCCGGCTTTGATTTAAAGGCCAGCTATGAGCTTAACTGGGCCTATGGCGATCGTCTGCAGCTAAAGCTTGAGCTGCACCACCGCCACTCGGTGGACGAGGTGGAGGCCTCGGCGCTTGGCTGGGTTAATCTCAATCGCGGCAATGCGGTGTTTTCTGGTTCGCTCGATGGCCAGGGCCCGGCCCCGGGCTTTAAGCACCGCGCCTTGCCCAGCGGCCTGCTGGATGACCTGGATGGCTTGGTTGGCACTGATATTGTGGTTAGCCTGCCCGATAGCGGCGCCAACCCCATGGCCTACGGCCAGCGCATAAAACAGGCGTATTTGATTAAGGAAGATGGCCAGCGCGAACTGCTGCCGAGCTTTATGGGCGTAACCGATTCCTATGCTGCCGGCGTAAGCTTTAGTGAGCCCTTTGCCTTTGATAACGATGGGCGCCATCTGGATATCTTAAAGCTACTGGAAACCCAGTTGATTGATTTGCCCGTTGGCCACAGCCTGGTTTTGGAGCAAGAAATTAGTCTGGCAGCGGGCCGCGATGTGGCGTCAATTTTAAATAATTACTGGCAAGACAGGCCCCTGCTGCAGGGCGATATCGGCCAGGCCAATGTGCCGGTATTCTTGCGCCGCGCCGATGATGGCGGCCTGGTTAACCACGCCCTGACAAATGCCCAGGGCAAGTTTGCCCTGCGCGCCCCAAGCGGTGACTATACCCTAGAGCTGACCGCCCACGGCCGCCCCCAGTGGCAACAGGCGGTTGAGCTTAGCGCTGATACCCAACTGGGTAAGATAGAGCTGGCACCGGTTGCGCGTTTGCTGTTGCCCAAGGGGCAAATTATGCGTTTAACCTTTATACCCGAACAGGGCCAAAGCGTGGATTTCAGCCGCCAGCGCTTCGGTTTTGAGACTGGCGGCAAGCACCCAAAAGTGGTGCGCGATGTGATGCTGGCCGGCACCGATGCAGATACCCCCTATGTGGATTTAGCGCCGGGTAAATACCGGGTAATTGCCTCGCGCGGGCCCGAATACAGCGCCCACGAGATCACTATCGAGCTGGGCGCCCCCAGTCAGTTGGCGCTGCAAATTCCGGTGCCCGAGCGGCGCTTTACCACGCCGGGTTATGTCAATGCGGATTTACACACCCACTCGGCGCCAAGTTTTGACAATAGCTACCCCCAGCAACAGCGTATTATTAGCTACCTGGCCCAGGGCGGTGAAGTGCTGGTGCCAACCGAACACGATACCATTTACGATATGGCGCCAGATGTGGCGGCACTTGGCCTCAGTGGGCAGTTGGCCACGGTCATGGGTATCGAAATCACCGGTTTGGTCGCCAGCGAGGTCGCCCCCTTTACCTTGGGCCACGCCAATGCCTTCCCGGTAAAATTACTGGCCGGCCAATACCGCAGTGGCGCGGTTGCCCATGAGGCGCGCCGCTGGCGCGATGTCTTTGCAGACCTGAAGCAGCAGCAGCCAGGTGCGCTGGTTCAGCTTAACCATGCGCGCTCATTCGCCGGTGATGATGAGATTGAAGTGGGTTCCCAGCATTACAACGAGGCCTACCTGATGCACCTGCTCGATGGCCGGCCATACGACCCGAGCCAGCCGCTAACGGCAGAGCAAAATAAAAGCCTGATTGAAAAAGACCCGCTGACCGGCCTGCGCGATATTGACTTTGATGCGCTGGAGTTAATTAACGGCACTGGCAGCGGTTTAAACAGCTATCGTCAGTTGCGCGAGGATTGGTTCTCGCTGTTAAAACAGGGCGAGTTTATTGTGGGTACCGCCACCAGTGATTCCCACGGCCAGGCCTATGGCGAAGTGGTATTAGAGCCGCGTACCCTGGTGGCCTTAAAGCAAGACTCCGTCGCCAATTTTAAGCAGGACGAGTTTATCGCCGCCATTAAACGCGGCGATTTATACGGTACCACCGGCCCGCTGCTACAAATTAGCCTGGCCGATCAAAGTGGCGCGGGCCGGGTAGGTATGGGCCGTTTATTTAAAGGCGCCCAGGGTATCTTAAAGGTGGTGGTTGAAGCTGCCGACTGGGTGCCGGTTAATGAGCTGCGGGTATTTGTTAATGGCGAGTTGGTACAAACCCAGGCCATTAAAAAAGGCCAAGATATTTTGATTCCGCTGAACTTTAGCAAAGACTCGTTTGTCACTATTGAAGTTGAAGGCGAGCGGCAGGGCTTGTTTGCGGATATTGTGCCGGTAATTACGCCATTCGCTTTTACCAACCCCATTTATGTGGATGCAGACAACGATGGCAGCTGGACAGCACCAGGCTTATAAACCCCAACGCAAGGCGGGTGCCATTATCGGTGTGGTTTTTACCATGATCGGTTTTTTGCTAATACTGGGTGGCGGCCTGTGGGCCCACAAAACCACTAAGTTTATCGACGCCGCCGAACAAGCCCAGGGCGAGGTTATTGAAATGGTTGCCCGCCGTGGTAATGACAGCACGACCTACGCCCCGCGCTTTCGCTTTGGCGGCCCAGATGGCCAGTGGTATATCGTTACCAGCAGTCACTCTTCCAATCCCCCGGCCTATCGTGTGGGCGAGCAAGTCACGGTATTATACGAGCCTGGCAACCCCGCCGAGGCCAAGCTACAGGGTTTTATGAGTCTTTGGTTTGGGCCGATAATGCTGGGCATTATGGGTGGGGTTTTTGGCTTTATTGGTTTGGTCACTTTCCTATTCCAGCGACGCAGGCAACAAAACCAGGCCTTTCTGCTCGCCCGTGGCCGCCCCTATATGGCCGAGTTCCAGCGGGTGGAGCGCGAGCACGATACGGAAGAGGGTAACAGCCGTTTTTACGTTATTGCCCGCTACTACGATAAGGCCAGCCATCAGGTTCAGGTCTTCCGCAGCGACCCGCTGGATTTTGACCCGAGTGACTTTATCAAGGACGGTCAGTTGATCACCGTACTGATCCACCAAGATAAGCCTGGGGTCTACTATATGGATTTAAGCTTTCTGCCCCAAAAGGCTTAGCTTGCAGCGGTTTGCCGGCCTGTAAATGTGCCGGTTTGTTTGAAAATTGATCACCTCTGGCCGCCATTTGCTGCGCCCTTCACACTCGGGGTACTATTCCGCCTTTGTATAGCAAAGGAAGCAAGGTCTCCTATGTCTGACCTGATAGTACAGGATGCGGATGAGCGCATCTCCCTAAAAGAATACACCGAGAAGGCCTACCTGGATTACTCCATGTACGTGATTCTCGACCGCGCCCTGCCCAATGTCGGCGATGGCCTTAAGCCGGTGCAGCGCCGTATTGTCTATGCCATGAGCGAGCTGGGCCTAAAAGCCAGCGCCAAGTACAAGAAATCGGCCCGTACCGTGGGTGATGTCATCGGTAAATTTCACCCACACGGCGATTCGGCCGCCTATGAGGCCATGGTGCTGATGGCACAGCCCTTCAGCTACCGCTACCCGCTGGTGGATGGCCAGGGCAACTGGGGCTCGCCGGATGACCCTAAATCCTTCGCCGCCATGCGTTATACCGAGTCTAAACTGACCAAGTATTCCGAGGTGCTGCTCAAAGAACTGGGCCAGGGGACGGTCGATTGGGTGCCCAACTTTGATGGCACCATGGAAGAGCCCTCGGTAATGCCCGCCCAGGTACCCAATGTGCTGCTCAACGGCACCACCGGTATTGCGGTGGGTATGGCCACCGATATTCCACCCCACAATCTGCGCGAGGTGGTCAGCGCCACCATTCACAAGCTGGAAAACCCCAAGGCCACCACCGCCGAACTGTGCGAGTTTGTGCAGGGCCCGGATATGCCCACCGAGGCGGAGATTATTACCCCCAAGGCCGACATCCAAAAAATGTACGAAACCGGCCGCGGCAGTTTGCGCATGCGCGCGGTATGGCATAAACAAGATGGCGATGTGGTCATTACCGCGCTGCCCCACCAGGTTAGCGGCAATAAAGTACTGGAACAGATAGCCGCCCAAATGCAGGCCAAAAAGCTGCCCATGGTGGCCGACCTGCGCGATGAATCCGACCACGAAAACCCCACTCGTTTGGTGGTGGTGCCACG
>JAOXRV010000304.1 GCA_025800435.1 Cellvibrionaceae bacterium
CAGCCACGCCGGTGGCGAATTTACGGTTTATGCGGGCAATGGTGATGGCGCGGGCAATAACAGTGGTTATCGCTACAGTGGCGAACTGAGTGAGGCGGAAAAGAAACCCTATAAAAAAGGTGTCTGTAAAGGCGAGCAGGGTGCTTTACAAAGTGGCGATACGATCGAGGTTCACTATGTACACACCACTGCGGCGGTGACCCCGGGGCCTGGCTTGGAATCCTGTATGGTCGAGTCGATTCACAACCCACAGCTGCGCATTGAAGCCCAGGTGATGGTTCTGGTAAATGACAAAAATGCCCTGGATTTTAACGACTTGGCTGCTATTGATGTCAGCAGTGGCCGCTACCAGGCGCTGGGCTTGCCGACTTCCAGCGGCACGCCAGTAAGCTATGCGGGTTCCACCACCGGGCCCCAGTACAATGAAACCCCCTCGCCGCTGTTGGTGACCTGGGCGGTACGCCCCAAAGTGGTCAAGGTGAATATTGGCTCTATGCCGCGTTGGTGTCGAGATAATATCTTTAAAGAAAGCCACGCCCACGGGGTGAGAAACCTTGTGCTAAACCCAAAGTTATTATCACCGATACGCGTCGCGCCGCTACCCTAGAGCACACAACCCCTAGTTCTTTTAGCTGAGTTAACGCAATAATTATTCGGTGCTAATTTCCGGTTGGGGCTGTTGGGGGCCTGAGTTAAATTGACAGGACAGAATGTCGATTAACCAGGTTCCAAATTTAATGAAATACCCTCTGCTGCCCCAGGTCTTGCTGGCGCCTTATCTGCTGCTAAGTTGTCACCTTTGGGCGGCCACTTCCGCGCCCCAGCCAACCGAAGTGCCGCAGCCCCAGCCCGCTGCCAAAGCGGCGCCAGCGCAGTCTAGTAACACCGCAGCTGAGGGCCCCCAGGGCAATGCCCAGGCAGAGTTAGAGCCAGGTACAATAGTGATTCCAAAAGAGCGCGAGCCCAGCCCTTATGCTCGGTCCCTGGCGCGCGAAGCAGAGCGCTATCGTCAGCGCCAGCTTGAGCGAGCTAGCAAACGAGCCAATAATAACTCAGTTCAGGCGGAGCCTCAGCCAGTAACAGAGCCTCAGCCAGTAACAGAGCCTCAGCCAGTAACAGAGCCTCAGCCAGTAACAAAGTCTCAGCCAGTAATAGAACCGCAGCCCGTAACAGAGCCTCAGCCCGTGACAGAGCCTCAGCCCGTGACAGAGCCTCAGCCAGTAACAGAGCCTCAGCCAGTAACAAAGTCTCAGCCAGCAATAGAACCGCAGCCAGTAACAGAGCCCCAAGCAGTAACAAAGCCTCAGCCGGTATTAGAACCGACGCCCTCGGCCAAGCCGGCACCGGTTATTGAATCGTCAGCTATTAGGCCAGCGGTACAGCCAGATTTTAATTCCGCCGCAGTGTTGGCCGATGAATCGCGCCAACGCCAGCTGCTGCTGCGCAATAGTGAGGATGCCGGGCCCCAGTCGCCACGCAATATCGATTCGATTGCAGGGTTTAACCCCCAGCTTTTTAGTTTGGCACCGCCGCGCGAGCAAATGAATTTGTGCAATATCCATTTTCACCACAATGCCGAGCACGCCGGTGGCGAGTTTGGCGTGCCCGCCGGGCTCGGTCGCAAAAATGGGCTGGGGGGCGGTTACCGCTACGGCGGCCAGTTAAGCGATGCAGAGCGCACCCGGGTGAATTTTCAAGTCTGCCCGGGCTCGGGTGGTTCTTTGCAAAGTGGTGATACTATAGAGCTGCATTATGTTTTCTCTACTGCCACGGTAGGCCCAGGGGCGGGCTTAGAGGCCTGTTTAAACGAACGCAGTAAAAACCCCCAGTTACGGGTGGAGTCACAAGTATTAGCGTTAATAAATGACCCCAACGCGCTAGATTTTAAACAGCTTACCCGTATTGACTTGCGCCGAGGTAATTATCAAGCGCCCGGGATACCCGATTTTACCGGCAAACCGGTGGAGTATCGGGGCTCGACCACCGGCCCCAGTTACAATACCAGGCCGTCGCCCTATCAGGTTAGCTGGGCGGTGCGGCCAAAGGTGGCTAAGGTGAGCATTTATAGTCTGGCCAAGTGGTGTAAAGCCAACCCATTTGGGGAAATCAAAGCCCACGGGGTTAGAAACCTTGTCACCGACCCGCGCCTGCTATCGCCAGTGGCGCCCTGATTGATTGTTGTTTAATCGATAGCCGCAGGGGTTTTGGGTTTTATTTCATTGTCTTGCTCGTCTGCGAGGACTTTGTCTTTATCCGCTGAAGGCTCTTTATTCGCTGAAGGCTCTTTATCCGCTGAGGGCTCTACCCCGGCTGCTATATCGGTCTCTTCGGCGGGGGTGGCGCGATTGCGGCCGCCTTGTTTAGATTGGTACATGGCCAGGTCGGCCCGGGTTAGCATATGCTCCATATGGTAGCTGCCGATATCGCTGGCCCAGCCGATACTGACGGTATAGACAATATTGTGCGATTCAAATTGGTAGTCCTGGCTGGCGACGTATTCACATAGCTCTTCCATATAGGCCTGGCACTGGGCTTTTTCAATATTGGGCATGATCAATACAAACTCTTCACCGCCATAGCGCACCAGGGTATCGGTTTTGCGGATACGTTTGCTCAGTGACTGGGCAAAGTGCACCAGTATTTGGTCGCCCGCATCGTGGCCGTAGGTGTCGTTGATCTTCTTAAAATGGTCGATATCCATCAGTGCCAGGCACACCGGGTTGTTATAGCGCTGGTGGTAGAGCATGGCGGTTTGACCAAATTGGCCCAGGTATTTGCGGTTGTGCAGCCGGGTTAAGTGGTCGCGCAGGGAAAGGTCAATCAGCTCCTGGTGGTAGCGGTGGAAGCGCCAGTTGGTTAGCCCCAGTAGTACCAGGATCAACACAAAATTGATGACCAATATATAGGGGATGGAGGTGGCCAGTTCTTCCTCGCGCTCGTGCAGTGTGCCGAGCTCCTGGCTGGTGCGCTGATTGAGTTTGCGCATGGCATCGTCAATAGGTGACATAACCGCATCTTGGGCGGTTTGAAAACGGTCGCCAAACAGCAAGCTCTGCGCCCGGTTGAGGTTGCTGACGCCCTGATTGCTAAAGCCCCCTAAACTGGGGCCGCTGGCCGCAGCTTCGACCATGCTAAAGGCCTGGCGTTGTATCAGCACCAGCTTGTCGGCGTTTGCCACCGCGGTTAGCAATAGCTGGCGCTCTTCCTGGTTGTAGGGCTTGGTTTGTATCAGCGACTCCAGCGAGGCGGTTTCCTTGCCAGGCTGTTGGGGTTCGATCTCCCAGTAGGTGGCAAAGTAGCCCTTGGGCCGAGGCGCCTCGCCGCGGCGCACTGCCAGCAGGGTTTCATACTGTTGTTTAAAGTGTGGGGCACCGGTCACCGCATAGTGGCGCGCCAGTCGGGTCATTTGCTCGCTGCTTTGTTGTAGCTCCGCCGCTAGGGCCACCATATCAAAACGGCCCTGCTCGCGGGTGGCGATCTGAGCGGTGACCTGATAGACCTGAAACGCCAAATAGCCGCTGTATAAAAACAGCAGCACAATGACGATTTGCATGCTAACAAAATAGAAGCGAAAACTGCGCAGAAGCTTCATGGACGTCCTTTTTACCGTAAGCCAGTTCATGGTAGTTGTCGAATCCTTAACGGGGCCTCAATTTCCAGTCTAGCTGATTTTCCTAGGGGTGCCCTTGGGCCTTGCCATAGGGTACAATTCGCGCCTTTTACGGCCCGATCGGCCTGTAGATGCCGCGGCAGCGGCCAAGCGGTGTAGCATTTATGGAAATCAACCCTCTTATTAACCAGCTCAAAGACTTGCAGGCGCGCACCGATACCCTCAGGGGGTATCTTTGACTATGATCTAAAGCGCGAGCGCTTAGACGAAGTTGAACTATTACTGGGTGAGCCCGATGTCTGGAATGAACCTGAAAAAGCCCAGGAGCTGGGGCGCGAGCGCGCCTCCCTAGAGGCGGTGGTCGAAACCATCGATACCTTAGACAGCGGCATTAGCGACTGCCACGAGCTGCTGGAGATGGCAGTCGAGGAAGACGACGAAGACAGTGTGGCCGAGGTCGAAACTGAGATCGACGGCCTTAACGCACACTTGGCCAAGTTAGAGTTTCGCCGCATGTTCTCCGGCGAGATGGACCCCAATAATGCCTTCTTGGATATCCAATCCGGCTCTGGCGGTACCGAGGCCCAGGACTGGGCCGAAATGGTGTTGCGCATGTACCTGCGCTGGGGCGAGGCCAAGGGCTTTAAAACCACCCTTGAGGAGGCTTCAGCCGGGGAAGTAGCGGGTATTAAATCGGCCACCATTCGGTTTGAGGGCGAGTACGCCTTTGGCTGGCTGCGCACCGAGACCGGGGTGCACCGGCTGGTGCGCAAATCGCCGTTTGACTCGGGCAACCGCCGCCACACTTCGTTTTGCTCGGTGTTTGTGTCGCCGGAAATCGACGATAATATCGATATTGATATCAACCCCGCCGATGTGCGTACCGATACCTACCGCGCCTCGGGCGCCGGTGGCCAGCACGTTAACAAAACCGATTCGGCGGTGCGTTTAACCCACGAGCCCACCAATATTGTGGTGCAGTGTCAGAGCGAGCGCTCCCAGCACAAAAACCGCGATCAGGCCTGGAAGATGCTGCGCGCCAAATTGTACGAGCGCGAAATTTTAGAACGCAACGAGGCCAAACAGGCCACCGAGGATAGCAAGGCCGATATCGGCTGGGGCAGCCAGATCCGCTCCTATGTACTCGACGATCAGCGTATTAAAGACCTGCGCACCAGCGTGCAGACCAGTAACTGTCAGGCGGTACTCGACGGCAGCCTGGATCAATTTATCGAAGCCAGCCTAAAGGCCGGCCTCTAAGCAACTTTACACGAGCCAAGATCATGAGCGATAACAAGCCCCAAGACGAAAACAAATTAATTGCCGTGCGCCGTGAAAAGCTGGCCGCACTGCGCGAGCAGGATGGCGCCACCTTCCCCAACGATTTTCGCCCCCAGCACAAAGCCGCCGAGCTGGCCGCTGAGTACGGCGAAAAAACCAAGGAAGAGCTGGAAGAGTTGGGCCAGGTGGTGAGTGTCGCCGGCCGTATTATGGCCATGCGCGGCCCCTGGATTGTGGTGCGCGACACCAGCGCCACCACCCAGTTATATATCACCAAAGAGGCCCGGCCCTTTGCCAAGGGTTTGGATCTGGGCGATATCGTCGGCTGTGAAGGGGTACTGCACAAATCCGGTAAGGGCGACCTGTATGTCAATATGGACAGCTATCAACTGCTGACCAAATCTCTGCGCCCACTGCCGGATAAATACCACGGCCTGGCCGACCAGGAAATGCGCTACCGCCAGCGCTATGTGGATTTAATTGTTAACCCCGAGGTGCGCGATGTATTTAAGGTGCGCTCCAAAGTCATTGAGTTTATCCGCAGCTATTTAAATGGCAAAGACTATATGGAGGTAGAAACCCCCATGTTGCAGGCCATTCCCGGCGGCGCCACCGCACGCCCCTTTGTTACTCACCACAATGCTCTGGATATCGATATGTATCTGCGCATTGCCCCGGAGCTGTACCTTAAGCGTTTGGTGGTGGGTGGTTTTGACCGGGTCTACGAGATCAACCGTAACTTCCGCAACGAAGGCTTGTCGACCCGCCACAACCCAGAGTTCACCATGTTGGAGTTTTACCAGGCCTACGCCGACTATAACGACCTGATGGATTTAACCGAGGATATGCTGCGGCAGATGGCCGAGACGGTATTGGGCTCAGCCCAGGTGCGCAATACGGTGAAAAACGCCGAGGGAGAAGTGGAGCGCGAAACCATTTACGATTTTGCCAAGCCGTTTACGCGCTTATCGGTGTTTGATTCTATTTTGCACTACAACCCCGAGATGGATGCAGCCCAGTTGGCCGACGAGCAGGGCGCCCGCGAAATTGCCAAGGGCCTGGGCATTCCCCTAAAAGATATCTGGGGCCTGGGCAAGGTGCAGATCGAAATCTTTGAAAAGACCGTTGAGCACCGCCTTGACCAGCCCACCTTTATTACCCAATACCCCACAGAGGTATCGCCGCTGGCCAGACGCAACGATGACAACCCGTTTGTGACCGACCGCTTTGAGTTTTTTGTCGGTGGGCGCGAAATTGCCAATGGTTTTTCTGAGCTTAATGACGCCGAAGATCAGGCCGAGCGCTTCGCCCAACAAGTGGCGGAAAAAGAC
>JAOXRV010000307.1 GCA_025800435.1 Cellvibrionaceae bacterium
CAACAGTTCGCTTGGGATGTGCAGCGCTTGGGCGACTCGCTAGCAGGGGAGGCGCGCGAGTTGGGGGCCCAGCAGGCTCGCCAGGCCATGCAATTGGCGGCGGCTCGCTGCAAGCGGCCGCAATTACTGCTGTCGGGGGGAGAAACCACGGTAACGGTCAAAGGCCAAGGCAGAGGTGGGCGCAATACCGAGTTTCTACTGGGCTTTGCCCAGCAACTGATGGCAGAGCCCGAGTTATCCGGCGGTATTTATGGCTTGGCAGCGGATACCGACGGTATCGATGGCAGCGAAGACAATGCCGGGGCTTACTGGGGGCCAGAGTTTATTGAACTGGCCAGGGCAAAAGGCCTCAATGCGGCCGCTTTTTTACAAGATAACGACAGCTATCATTTCTTTAAAGCCCTCAATGCTCTGCTAATCAGCGGACCCACTCGCACTAATATTAATGACTTTCGCGCCGTTCTTGTGTTGCCGGGCTAATACGTCATTGCATTGTCATAATTTTCACCTAAGCTGAAATTAAGCCAGCAGAATAATGGGTTCCTAAAACTATCAATTTGCTTATAAGCGCTGCCGGTGACACTAGAGGATTATATTGTGGAAGACTATGTAGAAGAGCTAATGGAAGCTAGCCAGCAGCTCGAATTTGAAGACGATTTGGAGCTGGAAGACAGCTGCGATCTATAAAACCCCAGGGCTAGGCTTTAGCAGTGCTGGCCCATCGCTTTGTTTTTGCTCCCCGCCTGCGCTGGCAATTTAACTCCCCCCTTGTTCAGAGCTGCCCCAGGCTCTCCCCCAACCCCCCGAAAACCTGTATTTCTATCTTTTTTGTCGCGCCTTTCTTTATCAACGAGCACAATTCTGTAAGCCGGTGTAATAACTAATTAGTTGGTATTGTCGTTATAATGGCAACATCAAAGATTTTAGTGAACCCGTTTGTGGGGCCAGCTCAAGCTGCCCTGGGGTGTTATTGTGCTCCACCACTGGTGCAGCAGGAGCCGAGGGAGAGCTCTCCATGACCGATATCCACTTACAAACCTATCAAGGGATTTATCTGTTCAGTGATGATCGAGTCAGCCGTCAAATGTTGGTGGAAGAATTTGAATCCGTACTCGACGGCTTTGTGCCCCTAAGCGATTATGCTGGCCGGCGGGCCCAGTGTGCCTTTGCGATATTGCACACGGATCTCAGCATTGATGCGCTGGTGTGTTTTAACCTCGATTTTGATCATTCGGGCCGCCCGGATATACATTGGAATACCCCCATTAAGCAGTTGGCCCAACAGGCGGCAATGACCACTTGCCACGATCTGCACCTGCGCCTGGCCAGTTATAACTGTTGCAGCGTGGCCTGGCACCAGCAAAAACTGTGGGAGCCCAATGCCGCGCAAATTAAATCCCTATTAGCCGCCATTAGTGACAATCGTCTACAACTGGGTAAGCTGGCCCAGCGGCGCGCCGCCACCAGTGAGATTCCCAAGCTGAATCTCAGCAGCAGCGCTGATCTGAGCGCTTTACCACTTGAACAATATCGTGAGCAGGAGGCCAAGGCCCAAAAGATAGACAGCCTGCAGCGCACTTTGGCTCAACAAAAAAAGGATCTTGAAGCACTGCAGCGCGAGCGCAGCAGTTTGATTAAACAGCTGAACGATGAGCGTGAATCTCGGCAGCAGCAGCTGCAACAACAGCAGGATTTATTAAAACAGAGGTATGCAAAGTTACTGCACCAAAATGTCGCCGTCAAAGCGGCCCAATTGCAGCATGCCGAGCAACAGCTAATGCAGTTCGAGCAGCGTTATAATGAATTGCAGGGGCAAAACAAAATACTGCTCGCCCAAAGTGAAGATTCGCTGGTACAGCAATTTTCCGCAGCGGGTATTAATTTAGAGGTAGATCAGCCCGGGGTTGGGCGCTTGCGTATTGCCGCGGCGGATATCTATGAGTATATGGCCGCGCCCATGGTTTATGTGGCCAACTGCGCCGGGGTCAGTAGCGAGTTATATGGCCAGTGGTTGGCACAGCGTAAGAAGCCAATTTGCCGAGGCTTTGAACAAGATGGCCAGCCCTGCCGCGAAGCACTTGATAAAGTCGGCAGCTTAGAAGAGTTTGTACCCGGTGTGTCCGATCACTGTGTGCGCCACCGGCAAGTCGCCGAAGATAAAAGTGCTTAGGGCCTGCTTGCGCTAGTTTTTCCCCGGGGCCGGGGTTACACTCGCGCCCATGGCCTCCTATGTTTATATCGACTCTCTTAAGCAGCTTCCCGATAACGCCGAGCATTTGCTAAAAGCTTGGGCCGATAGGGCGGCGGCCAGGCTCAGCGCGCCGTTTCCCTTATGGCAAAGCGGTGCCAGCTGTCGGGCCCTGCGCCTCGATCAAATTGATCCGCTCAACAACGGCAATAAGCCCTTTAAGCAAGCAGCCTATATGGCCTTGGCGCAGTCCTACCCGCGGCACTGCCTGCTCAGTTTTGGCGGCGCCTACTCCAATCATATTCACGCCTTGGCCGCAGCGGCGAATATTGCGCAGCGTAAAAGTATCGGGGTAATTCGCGGCCGCTATGTGGGCGAAGCCGAGCGCTTGGCAACAAACCCAACACTGCAAGACGCCCTCGGCTTGGGCATGAAACTGCATTTTGTCGACAAACACAGCTACCAGCGGCGTGCCCAAACGGATTTTTGGGCCGAGCTAAGCGAGCAGTTTGGCCCGCTGTTTATCGTGCCCGAAGGCGGTGGTGGTTTGCTCGGCGCCTGGGGTGCACAGGCTATTGCTGATGGCGCTGCGGCCGCCGCTGCCAGTACCATTGTTTTGGCGGTTGGCACCGGCGCAACTCTGGCGGGGCTGGTGGCGGGCCTGGCAAAAGCCCAGGCCGCTGTACATGTTGTTGGCGTGCCGGTTATCGCGCTGGATAATGCCGCCCAAAGCCCGCTGCGGCTGGAGACCGAAAACCTAATCGATGGCCTGTTGCCAGAAACTATGGCAAGGCCCCAATACGGCGAGCGCAGCAGCGGGCTCAAGCCCGAAGCAAGCGTTAGCTGGGAACTGAAGCCGGGCTATGCCTTTGGCGGCTACGGCAAGTGCCCGCCACAGCTGCAACAGTTTATTAGCGCCAGCTATGCCACCAACCAAGTACCCCTAGAGCCGGTCTATACCGCCAAGGCCAT
>JAOXRV010000311.1 GCA_025800435.1 Cellvibrionaceae bacterium
CTCGCTGAGTGTGAGTTTAGTGATGTGCCAACTAAGCCTTAATTTGTTGGCTGCATTTATCTGTATGGCGGCGCTGCTTTTAGGGGTAGCGTTAATCACGCCGTGGCTACTCCGCCAACTGCTCAACCTCATCGCACAACTGCTCCCCAAAGAGTCGGCTCTTGCCCTATGGGTGATTGCCGATAGCCGCTGGCTGCTTGGCCCTGCTGCGGTAGCCATTATGGCGATGGTGCTGGTATTGGTTGCCAATAGTGGTTTAAACACGCTGATTTTTAGTTTTCGTACCGCCACCATTGAATGGCTCGATCACCGTCTTGCCGCACCACTTTACCTACGCCCCCAGCAAAAAAGTGAAGCAATCAATACATGGCTTACCCAGCACTACCCTGAGATGATTATCAGTAAACGCTTTAGCACAACCATCAACAGTGAGCTGGGGTACACCGAAATTGCCTCTCAGCCACAAGCAGAACAAGCGCAGCAACGTGTAAAGTTGGTAGAACAATTACCCCAAGCACGCTTATTGCTTGCACAAGGGCAAGGTCTCTGGATAAGCGAGCGCGCCCAATTAAAATCGGGCCTCTCGCTAGGGCATAAGGTGCAACTGTGCCACCACCAGCCGTCACTGCCCGTTGTGGGCGTGTACCGTGATTATGGCAACCCACTGGATCAATGGATGGTTGATGAACAGCTCTTTATGCGCTGCTTCCCTAGCGAGGCGGCTAAAAGCTGGGCGCTATCGAGCCAAACAG
>JAOXRV010000367.1 GCA_025800435.1 Cellvibrionaceae bacterium
GCAATGGCCATGCGCCCGAGACCGCCCCAGAAGCCACCCTTGCGCTTGCTGTGGGCCGGCTCTTCAGCCAGTGCCAGCTGTACGCTGGAGAGCAGATCATTGGTTTTGCTCAAGGGCTCCGCACGCATTACCGCACCCATCATCTGGTAACGGGCCCAGCGCTCGTTGACGGTATCAGCATCTTGTTTAAGCAAGCGACGCAGTTCCAGCTCGCTGGCTTGGCCGTCAACTAGGGCAGAAAGCGACTCAGCCGAGTTGCGACCGGCCAACTGGCCCTGTTCAATGCTTTTATCTTGCTTGTCTGTCATGGTTTTACCCCTGCTGGCCAAATCTGAAACCGGCCGACTGCACTATTGGTCTGCATATGATCTGCGAAGTTAGTGGCTTTTTATCAACCATTCAATGGTCTTTCAATAGCCTTATAATGCCTTTGTGAGGCACGCCCACTGATTAGCACTGCTTAAGACTGAGGAGCCTAGGAAAGGTTCACAAAAAGCTCACGCAATATTGACCCAGTTCACATTTTATCAGTTCCGCAGCGCCTGCCATTTGATCCGCTAAAACGACCTGCGCTAGCGCAAAATAGGCGCCATGGCTTTTTCAATCGCCTCACGCGCGCGGAATATGCGCGAGCGCACCGTGCCCACCGGGCAGGCCATGACTGCGGCAATCTCTTCGTAGCTCAGCCCCTCCATTTCGCGCAGCGTGACCGCAGTGCGCAGATCTTCTGGCAGGTCGGCAATGGCTTGGTCGACCACCGCCTGTAGCTCATCTCGAAATAGGTTGTTCTCTGGGCTGTCGACATCTTTAAGATATTCGCTGCCGCCGTAGTATTCGGCATCCTCGACCTCGACATCCGAGGCGGGGGGACGGCGATTGCGCGACACCAGGAAATTCTTGGCGGTATTAATGGCAATGCGATAAAGCCAAGTATAAAAGGCGCTGTCGCCGCGAAAATTGGGCAGGGCCCGGTAGGCCTTAATAAAGGCCTCCTGAGCCACATCGTGCACCTCGGCAGAGTCTTTCACATAGCGACCGATAATCGAGATGATCTTGTGCTGATATTTCAATACCAGTAGGTCAAAGGCGCGCTTATCCCCCTGCTGCACACGGGCGACGAGTTGTTGATCGGTTTCTGGCGCAGGCTGCGCTGCCATGCTTCACTCCAAAAGCCCGGCCGGGAGGCCAGACAAAATATACACATTAATTCGGTCACCGTGACACAGCCTAACACGCTCTGGGGAAATGCGGCCAGGGAACCATGGCTATTTTATTAGCCTCCATAGACTCATTGGGGCCGCCCAAGTTCCTTTTCAAGCCAAATCCACTAAACCTTCACGTTCGACCTTAGCTGGGGCTAATAAGTAGCTGTAATTGCTTAGTTTAGTCGCGATTGGAGAATGAGGTATAATAGCGGCATTTAAACCCTTGCGACGACATTATGAGCAGCCTTGCCAACAATAAACAATACAGCCACGATGTACTCATTATTGGCAGCGGTGCCGCCGGCCTGACCCTGGCCCTGAGCCTGGCACAAAAGCACAAAGTCGCCCTGCTGAGTAAATCGGTGCTAAACCAGGGGTCAACCTGGTATGCCCAGGGCGGCATCGCCGCGGTGCTCGACTCCCAGGACTCGATTGAAGCCCACGTGGCCGACACCCTCAACGCCGGGGCCGGCCTGTGCCACCAGGATGCCGTGCGCTTTACGGTGGAAAACAGCGCCGACGCCATCAATTGGCTGGTCCAACAAGGGGTGGATTTTACCCGCGAAGGAGAATCCGAGGACTACCACCTAACCAAAGAAGGCGGCCACAGCCACCGCCGCATTATTCACAGTGCCGATGCCACTGGCAAAGCTGTGCACACCGCCCTGGCCCAGCGGGTAAAAGAGCACCAGAATATCGAGGTGTTTGAAAACCGCATCGCCATTGACTTGGTCAAGCAGCCCAGCCCCAACAGCCGCAAGCTGCGCTGTGTGGGCGCCTATGTTTACAACCGCCAACAGGATCAAGTGGACAGCTACCAGGCCAAGGCGGTTATTTTGGCCACCGGCGGTGCCAGCAAAGTTTACCTCTACACCAGCAATCCAGACGGCGCCTCGGGCGATGGTATCGCCATGGCCTGGCGGGCCGGCTGCCGGGTGGCGAATATGGAGTTTAACCAATTCCACCCCACCTGCCTGTTTCACCCCGAAGCCAAATCTTTTTTGATTACCGAGGCCCTGCGCGGTGAGGGCGCCCACCTAAAGCTGCCAAATGGCAAGCGCTTTATGGAAAAATTTGATCGACGCGGCGAGCTGGCACCTCGGGATATTGTGGCCCGGGCCATCGACCACGAAATGAAGCGCCTGGGCAGCGACTGCCTGTACTTGGATATCAGCCACAAGCCGGCGGAGTTTATCGCCGAGCACTTCCCCACTGTAAAAGCCCAGTGCTTGGAATACGGCATCGACATCACCAAAGACCAGATACCGGTAGTGCCCGCCGCCCACTATACCTGCGGTGGTGTGGTGGTGGATAAAAACGGCCAGACCGATCTGCAACAGCTGTACGCCATAGGCGAGACCAGCTTTACCGGCCTGCACGGGGCCAACCGCATGGCCAGTAACTCCCTGCTTGAATGCGTGGTTTACGCCCAGTCCGCCGCCCGCCATATTGAGCAGACCATCACCGACGTAGCCCCCATTACCCCCATCCCGGCCTGGGACGCCTCGCGCGTAACCGATTCCGACGAAGACGTGGTGATCTCCCACAACTGGGACGAACTGCGCCGCTTTATGTGGGATTACGTCGGCATTGTGCGCACCCGTAAACGCCTGGAGCGCGCCACCCACCGGATTAAACTGCTGCAAAAGGAAATTGCCGAATACTACAGCAACTACAAGGTCGGCAATGACCAGATCGAGCTGCGCAACCTGGCCACCGTGGCCGAGCTAATTATACGCTCGGCCATGTTGCGTAAAGAGAGCCGGGGCTTGCACTATTCCCTCGACCACCCGGACCTGGCCAACATCGCCAAAGACACCATGCTGGTGCCGATGAATTTTGCCGGCCAAGATATTATCGTCAGTACCACCTAGGCCCCCACGCGTAAGCGCAACTGCAACTGACGCCAGGCCTCAGGCTCACTGCTATGCCGACACAAGACCACGCTGTAACCCCCCCACCCCGGCCACAGCAGATACCTGGCCCAACTGGGCATGGCCAGTTGTCGCCAGAAATCTCGCCCCAAGCGCACCCGCAGCAATACCCAGTTATAGTTGTGCCAAGTTAATTGCACATTGCCCAAGCGCCCCAACTGTGGCCATTGCGCCAGTGCCAACTGGGGCTCAGCGGCCCAGTGCAAACACAGCTGTCGCTGCAGGCCGTGGCGCAACTGATGCACCAGCGCCAACAACAGCAATAAAGGTGCACAAACACAGGCCCAAGCTGGGGGGAGAATAGCGACAGTGGTAACAATGGGGACAAGCAGTAACGACACAGCGCCCAAACCATGGCTGGCCCAGATAAACAGCAACAGCGCCGGACAGGGCGCAATGGGAAAAATTAAATTGGCGCTGGCTGCAGGCCCGCGCGGCTTGGAAGATGGCAGGCGGGCCCGGCTCAAGGCTTATACTTTAAGGCCGGTGTTGTCGCGGATAATCGTGACAATTTTCATCAACTCCGGGTCGCTTGGGTCTTTGTGCTTTAAAAACCAGCCAAACATATCCTGGTCTTCACACTCAAGCAGCTTCCAATAGCGCTCTTTATCTTCTTGGGGCAAGTCGGGGTAGATATTTTCTAGAAACGGCTGCAACACCAGATCCAGCTCTAACATGCCGCGGCGGCTGCCCCAAAATAGGCGATTTTTTTCCATGCT
>JAOXRV010000374.1 GCA_025800435.1 Cellvibrionaceae bacterium
AAGATTTACAGGCCCAACTGCGGCCAGAGTTTCGCTACCCCAACTGGGCACCTGTTAGCGGCCGGGTGCGCACCTTGCCCTATTACAGTAAAAACCTAACAGCCAGCGATATTCCCAGCGATATTATGGCCTTGCCCGACAGTGGCTTGCGCCTGGCTTGGGCACCGGCCTACGCTTCGTTTCAATCCTTTGTGACCGCTTTGCGTTTATTGGAGGGCGAGGCCGCCACCATCGACTGGCTGCGACGGGCGGATAAAAATGCCAGCCGCTACGCCGGTGAGCTGGGTGTGGTGATGGCCGCCGAGCGCGGCGAGGTGGATGTGGGGTTCGCCAATCACTACTACACACTGCGCCTTAAAGCCGGTAAGCCAGATGCCCAGGTAGACCTGGCGTTTACCAAAAACGATGCCGGCTGTTTGGTCAATGCCTCGGGTGTGGTGGTGCTGAGCGAAAGCGAGCTGGCGCGCAATTTTATCCGCTATTTATTTACCCGCGAAGTACAATCCTATCTGGCCAGAGAAGCCTATGAGCTGCCCATGGTCGCCGGTATCAAGCCGCCCAAAGGGCTGCCATCTTTAGAGGCAATTTCGCCTCCGAAGCTGGATTTGACCCAGTTGGCCGATTTGCGCCCAACCCTAAAGTTAATGCGCAACGCCGGAGTGTTATGAGGCCAAGCTGGCGGTCATTGCCCCTGTCATACCCACTGGCACTGCCGGTAGCGCTGTTGGCTTTGGCCCCAATTGTGGTGCTACTGCAGCTCTCTGATGCACCGGAGCAATTATTTGAAGCCCGCAATCTGGGTCTGATTAGCAATACTCTATTGCTCACCTTTTTTACCGCTTTGGGTTCGGTGTTGATCGGTGTGCCGCTGGCTTTGCTAACAGCCTATGTACGCTTGCCCTGGACCAAATTGTGGCTGGTGCTGTTGGCCGCGCCTTTGGCTCTGCCCAGTTATATCGGCGCCTTTGCCTTTTACGCAGCCTTTGGCCCCGGCGGCGAAATCGAGCAGTTGTTGGGTTTACCCACCCCTCGCTTAAACGGCTTGCTCGGCGCCGCTTTGGTAATGAGTTTATACACCTATCCTTTTGTATTGATGACCACCCGCGCCGCCTTATTGAACCAGCCGGTTAATCAAATTCACGCAGCTCGAACCCTGGGGCTTAGCTTGCCCGCCAGTCTGTGGCGGGTGGTTTTGCCGCGCGCACTTAACGGTGTGGCCGCCGGTGCATTATTGGCGGCCTTATACGCACTGTCTGATTTTGGCACCCCGGCAATTATGGGGCTGGATACCTTTACCCGGGTTATCTATGTCGAGTACAACGCCTTTGGCCTGGGACAAGCCGCTTTGCTATCGCTGCAGCTCTTGCTGATTGTGGCGCTGGTACTGTTTGTCGAATCGCGCGTCAGTAAAACCAGTGAGCGACCGGGCCGCAGTTTGCTGGTACAGGCCCAGCCCTGGCACATTTTACTTAGCGCAGTGGCGGTCGCGCCGTTTTTACTGTTAGCCTTGGTTTTACCCCTGGCCCTGTTTACGGTGTGGCTATGGCGCGATGGCAGTGGCGATTTTGATTTTACTATCGCTTGGAATTCACTGTTGGCTTCAGTATTGGCTGCCCTGGGGGCGGTGCTGGTGGCACTGCCGGTGGCCTATGCGGCGCTCGCTGGGCGCTTTGGCCGAATACTAGAGCGTATTAGCTTTCTCGGTTTTGGCATTCCCGGTATTGTGATGGGCACCGCCTTGGTTTATGTGGGGCTGCAACTGCCCTCCTTGTACCAGACCCTTGGTTTGTTGGTGGTGGCTTATATCATGCGCTTTTTACCGCTCGCAGTCGGCGCTATTCGGGCCACTGCCGAGTCCCAAGACGAGAGTTTGAGCAAGGCAGCGCGAGTACTCGGTGCCAGGCCCCCAGAGGTATTTACCCGAGTGACAGTACCGCTGACCCGGCGCGGTATTGTGGCCGGTGCAGCGCTG
>JAOXRV010000384.1 GCA_025800435.1 Cellvibrionaceae bacterium
TGGCGATACTGTGGTGATAGCGATAATCCGAGTCACTTTTGAGCTTGGCCAGGGCGGTGGCAGCCTCTTTGTTTTTAAAGATATCCTGCACCAGCGGGCGGATCGCCTGGCGCACGGCCTGGATCGAGGCCGTCTGCCTGCTCTGCATGCTTTTAAAGACCCGCTCCATCGCCTGGCTGGCCGATTCAAATGAGATCTTGGCTTGCTGAAAATCCGCTTTTAGCCGGCTGTGGCCGCTGAAGCTCGCCTCTCGCTCGGTGTCGCTGGCACAATTGGGCAAAAACACCCTCGATCCGGCGTAGTCGATATCGACATAGACATTGTTGACGTATTTGCTGATGTACTCGATTTCGTTGCGGTCGCGCACCACAAAGCCTTGTATCGCAAAGGGGGTCTCCAGCCAGGGCCTGTCCAGCTCGGCCACAAACATTCCGGGCTTTAAGCTAATGGCCGGTATTTCCACTAAGCGCATAGTACTGCTTTCCGTATACGTGATTTATTATCGCCCCGCGGCTAGGCGATAGATTGTGGGTTTTTCGCTCAAAAATGGCCTCACGATTAGCGCTTAGCCAAAGTACGTTTTGTCGTTAATTCACATTGGGTATCGGCAGGTGTATGGCGCTCCCCGTGGTTAGTTGTCATGCCTAGGAACATTAATATAGTTCAGCATTGTCGGTGTTCAAGTCGCGCTGCCGTCTCGACCGGCTCGGGGGGCGGTTTTTACTGGGGTATTGGCCTAAATCCCCCAGTCCTAATATGAGGATGTTTTCTATGTATTTGATATTTAAGGAAAATAATGGTCTATATCAAGGCTTGACCGCTGGTCAGGTGGAACCTTTCAGCCCACGATCTCAGCAGCGCCGTGCAATTTTCCAGCAAGCTATCGCGCGGTGAATTAGGGGCTATGAGGGCAGCA
>JAOXRV010000825.1 GCA_025800435.1 Cellvibrionaceae bacterium
GTCATTCATCTGGGATGCCCGTCACCGGACACCTCAAGCGACCTACCCGAATCCAGCGCGGGCCACGCCTATAGGATTCCTATTTGGTCTTGCTCCGAGTGGGGTTTACCATCGCCGCAGACTGTTGCCAGCTGCGCGGTGCGCTCTTACCGCACCTTTTCAACCTTACCGGTCGCTAAGCGACTTAGGCGGTATACTTTCTGCTGCACTTTCCGTGGGCTCTCGCCCCCCAGGCGTTACCTGGCACCCTGCCCTTCGGAGCCCGGACTTTCCTCCCCCGCCGAAGCGGAAGCGACTGTCCAGCCATCTTTTCGCTGTTAACCTTAACTAAGACCATCGCCCTATGCAAGCCTGTATTGGCCGGGCAAACGCCCCAGAATTCAGTCTGGCTTCTGATCCAGCGCCCACTGGTACAGCACTTTTTTGCGCAGGCCGGTAATCTCAGCACCGAGGCTGGCGGCCTGTTTTAGCGATAGCTCAGCCAGCAGGCACTCCATAATCCGCTCGGCCTCGGGCTCGATAGTGTCGACCACCGGCTCGGCGCCATGCACCAAGATAACCATTTCACCCTTGCGCTGGTTGGGGTCGGCCCGCACCTGGGCCAACACCTCGGCAGCACTGCCTGCCAACAGGGTTTCAAAGGTTTTGGTCAGCTCCCTGGCCAATACCAATTCGCGCTCAAAGCCAAAGGTGGCCACCATATCGGCCAGGCAATCTTCAATGCGGTGGGGCGCCTCGTAAAAGATTAAGGTGCGTGTCTCCTTGGCCAGCTCAGCCAGGGCTCGGCTTCGGGCGCCGGCCTTGGCCGGCAAAAAGCCCTCAAAACAAAACCGGTTGGAGGGTAAGCCCGCCACCGATAAGGCCGCCGCCATGGCACAGGCGCCGGGCACCGGCACCACCTTAATGCCCGCATCCCTGGCCAGCTTAACCAGGCGATAACCGGGGTCGCTTATCAAGGGGGTACCCGCATCGCTAATCAGTGCCAGCTGCTGGCCAGTTGCCAGGGCATCGAGCAAAGCCTGGGTTTTGTGTTCATCACTGTGGTCGTGATAGGCAACCAGAGGGGTGTCGATACCAAAGTGCTGGCACAGGCGGGCGCTGTGACGGGTATCTTCGGCGGCAATCCGATCCACCTGGGCCAATACTTCTAAGGCGCGCTGGCTAATATCGGCCAAATTGCCAATAGGCGTCGCGACAATATACAAACAGGGCTCGGCATTAGTCGCCATAATTCACCTTATATTCATGACTGGCGGGCAGTATACCAGTGTCCTGTGTTAGTCTCCCCTCCCGGGAGTTGCTATCATCTCCATAATCCTACAATTTGAACCCAGCTGTGCCCTATGCCCTGTCAGATACCCAATAAACTGCTTAGCCGTACCTCTGTTCTCGCCATCGCCCTGAGCCTGTGGGGCTGCGGCACCACCCCCAGCTATGAGGCCGGCAGCTACAGCCAGGCCCCGCGCGAAGTGGAGGCGCCGCGCGAAAGTGTATCGGCGCTGCTGGCCAAGGCCAAAACCGCCACCCCCAAACAGGCCGCCGGCTATCAGCTGCAAGCGGCCCTGCAACTGGGCGATAAAGGCGAGACAGAATGGGCCCAAAAGCTGTTAAAAGACATGGACCGCGCCCAGCTGGATGATCGCCAGTTTGTCGATTACAGCCTGCTGATGAGCCACCTAGCAATGGAGGATGGCTCCTATTTTTTGGCCCGCGAGACGCTAACCCGGGGCCGCCTGGAACAGCTCAAGCCAATCCTAAGCCAGGCCCAAAAACAGCGCCTGGGCGAGCTTAAAGCCACCCTGTTTACCCTGCTGGGGGAAACCCGCGCCAGTGTCGCAGAGCGACTGACCCTAGAGCAGTGGCTGGCCCCCGAGCAGCGCGCCGACAACCGCCAGGCCCTGTGGCAAACCCTGATGATGGAAACCCCAAGCCAATTGCAAAAGCTGCTGCAAAGCAGCTCCAGCGGCGATGCTAAAGGTTGGTACGAGCTGGCCTTGCTGGCTAAAACCCAGGTCGGTAGTATCGACGCCCAACGCCGTGCGGTGGCCGATTGGCGGTTGCGCAACCCCGGCCATCCGGCCGCCCAAAACCTGCCCCAAGATTTGCAAATGCTGGCCCAACTGGCGGCTGACAAAGCCCAAAAAGTAGCACTGCTACTGCCCACCCAAGGCAAACTTGGCAAGGCCGGCAGCGCCATTCGCGACGGTTTTATGGCCGCTTACTACCGCGCCATGGCCCAGGGTGACTCGGGCACCGAGCTACTGTTTTTTGATACCAGCAGCGGCGATATCGTACAGCGCTATCAACAAGCAGTAGCCGCCGGCGCCCAGGTGGTGATCGGCCCCCTCGACAAGCGCAACCTCAAGCGCCTAAATCAGCAGCCGGATTTACCAGTACCGGTGCTGGCCATGAACTATATTGAACCACCTTCCAATAAGCGCGGCTTGAGCCTGCAACAGGAATACAACCCCCAGCTCTATCAAGTCGGCCTGGCGGTGGAAGATGAAGCCCGCCAGTGCGCCCAGCGCGCCCACCTTGAGGGCCACCGCCGCGCAATGATCCTGGCCCCGCAGGGCCAGTGGGGCAACCGCGGCGCCCGCGCCTTTCGCGAGGAGTGGGAGGCCCTGGGTGGCGAAGTCGTGGGGGATGAGCGCTTTACCGGCAACGGTGACTATTCGCGGGTGATTGAAAACAGCCTGCAGCTGCAACAGAGCCGCTACCGCCACCGCACCCTGCAGCGCATTGTCGGCCAAAACCTGGAGTTTGAGCCGCGCCGGCGCCAGGATGTACACATGATCTTTTTGCTCGGCCGCCCCAACCAGGCCAAGCAGGTAAAACCAACCCTGGCGTTCCACTATGCCGGCCATCTACCGGTGTATGCCACCAGCCATATCTACAATGGCAAACCCGACCCCAAGGGCAATCGCGATATTAACGATATTCGCTTTACTGCCCTGCCCTGGCAGCTGAACCTGGACAGCCCCGAGCGCCGCGCCATCGACCAGCACGCCAACCCCCAAACCGCCTACCAGCAGTTGTACGCCCTGGGCAGCGATAGCTTTCGCCTTTACCCGCGCTTGCGCCAGCTGGCGCAGGTACCCGGCCTGCAAATTCAGGGCAGCACCGGCAAGCTGCAAATGCTGGCCAATGGCCAACTGGCGCGCCAGCAACAGTGGGCTCAAATTCAGCGCGGCCGGGCCGAGCTATTGCCCACCGCAGTGGTGCCTCTGAGCGATGAGGCGGTCAAGCGATAGCCGCAGCACCGGCGCCGGGGCGGAGGCCCTGGCGGCCGACTATTTGCGCCAGCGGGGCCTCAAGTTAATTCAGCGCAACTACCATTGCCGCCACGGCGAACTCGACCTAATTATGCGCGCACAGCGCGAATGGGTATTTGTGGAAGTGCGAGCACGCAGCCCCAGCCATTACAGCAGCGCAATTGAATCCATCGGCCCACACAAACGCCGCAAGCTGATCGCCAGCGCCGAGTATTTTTTACAACAGCGGGGGCAGAGCGAGGCCCCCTGCCGTTTTGATGTGGTGGCGGTTTTACTTCGACCCGGGCGAGCAGCTGAGATAGAATGGCTGGACAATGCCTTTGATGCCGGCGACGTTTATTATTAACAGCCCAGTAAGTAGAACCTATGGAGCAACACGTAATCACCCTATTTCACCGCAGCATTGAAGCCAAGATGCAGGTGGGTGAGCAATTGGCGCCGCTGATTGCTGAGGCCAGCGAGATGATTGTGCACGCACTGGTGGGCAATAATAAAATACTGCTGTGTGGTAACGGCAGCAGCTCGGCCATCGCCCAGGTGTTCTCGGCCAATTTAATCAACCGCTTTGAGCAAGAGCGTCCGGGCCTGCCGGCGCTGACACTGGGTACCGATGCCACCTCCCTTTCAGCCATTGCCGATGTCGCCAGCTACAGTGATGTCTACGCCAAGCAGGTGCGCGCCCTGGGTGTGCCCGGCGATATACTGGTGATTATCTCCACCAGCGGCAAGCCCGGCAATTTAATTCAGGCGGTACAGGCCGCCCACGATCGAGACATGAGCGTGATCGCCCTTACCGGCTGTGACGGCGGGGATATTTCTGCGCTGCTTGATGTCAACGATATTGAGCTGCAAGTGCCACTGGATTCGCGCCCGCGCATTCACGAGGTACATATGCTCAGTGTTTTTTGTTTATGCGACCTTATAGACCAACAGTTATTTGGAGTTAGCCCCGCTTATGATTAAGACCACAGGACCCGTAAAGCTACTTATGGCCACACTGTGTGTGAGCCTCGGCGCCTGCACCTCGATCATTGACGCCACCACCAGCAAACCCATCCAGATGGACCCGAGCAAACGCACCATCGGTACCTATATCAACGATGAGCAGCTCGAAACCATTGCCGAGGTCAACCTGAAAAAAGCCAGCCCCGAGCTGGAAGATGCCCATATCAACGTCAACGCCTTTAAAGGCGTGGTTCTGGTTACCGGCGAAGTGCCCAACCAAGCGGCCCGGGAGCTGGCCACCAGCACCCTGCGCAAACTGCATATGGTGCGCCAGGTTTACAACGAACTGCAGATTCAAGGCAATACCGCCTTTTTGGGGCGCACCAACGACACTTGGATCAGCTCCAAAGTGAAAACCAAATTGATCGCCTATAAAGATATCGACAGCAGCCGGGTCAAGGTCGTGACCGAAAACGGCGTGGTCTACCTGATGGGCGCCCTCAGCCGGGCCCAGGCCGATAAAGTGACCAGTGCAGTGGCCCAGATCGGCGGGGTGCAAAAGGTAGTGCGCTGTTTTGAGTATATCGACGCCTGAGCAAACCAGGGTTGAGTGAGTCTGTTAAGCAGCAGATGGGTAAGAGATTCTGGGGGACGCGGTAAATACGCCCCCAGACTCGACAGAAAAGACACTTGTAAAAACTAAAAAACGACAAATAAAACTACAAAGTTCGATAAAAATTCACCGTTTTAAACTCTTCAAACTCACCTAAATCGGGAAAGGTTATCGAGCGCTCAACGCCAATAGCCTCGTAACCCGGCTCTGAAAAATTGCGCACCCGGGAGTCGGCCACCAGGGTTTGCGGGAAGTGGCGACGAAATTTTTCCAATAGGGGTTTGTTTTCCCAGTCATAAAGTACATCCGCAGCCAGCACCAAATCTACCCCGGCATCGCTTAAATCAAAACAATCATCGCTGAGCACCAAACGCGAGTCGCCGGCCAAACCATTTAAGACCGCATTGGCCTCGGTGGCGAGTAATGCCCCAGGGTCTAAATCGCTGGCGTACACTTTAGCGGCGCCGGCCATTAACGCCGCAATCGCCACCACCCCAGAGCCGGTGCCAAAATCGATCACGGTTTTGCCCTTTACCAGCTCAGGCTGATCCAGCAATTTGCGTGCGGTGGCCTGGCCGCTGGCCCAACAAAATGACCAATAGGCAGGCTGCTCAAATACCGCGGCGATGGTCTCCTCGCTCAGACGAGCATCCATAATGGCGGGGTCAACTAGCCACAGGGTGATCTCGTCCACATCAGGCAAGGCAGTGGGTACTAGTTCGGCGTGGGGTAAAGTCTGGCGAAAATGGGCCAGCAGCGC
The DNA here is from genome assembly GCA_025800435.1 of Cellvibrionaceae bacterium. Lineage (GTDB taxonomy): Bacteria > Pseudomonadota > Gammaproteobacteria > Pseudomonadales > Cellvibrionaceae > Pseudoteredinibacter. Next base: position 5,594 of record JAOXRV010000825.1, read on the forward strand.
CTCGGGAGCTGCCGGCGTAGGTTTACAGCTAGTCATTCGCTTTGGAAGGCTCGTCTTCTGTCTCTAAGGGCTCTAATAAATCGATGCTATCGGGCTCTATACTCGGCTCACCCGAGCCTAGCAATACCCCAATCCAGTACGTGTCTTTATTACTTTCCAGGGCGATTTTAACGGTCATGGTCAGCGGCACCGATAACAGCATACCCACCGGCCCCAATACCCAGCCCCAGAACACCAAGGACAAAAACACCACCAGTGCCGATAAGTTGAGGCCGCGCCCCATCACCCGGGGCTCAATGCCGTTGCCGACAATGGTATTAACCGCTAGATAACCGGCGCCGGTCAGTGCTGCGCTCAAGGGTCCAAGCTGCACCAGCGCCAATAACACCGCCGGAATCGCCGCCAGAATTGAACCTAAGCTGGGTACAAAGTTCAATAAAAACGCCAGCAGTGCCCACATAAACGGGTAGTCAACACCGAGGATTAGCAGCCACACCAACACCAAACCGCCAGTTAATAGGCTGATCCACATTTTGATCGCCATATAGTGATTGACCGATTCGGTAAAACGGTTGATGGCGCCGATACCCGAGGTTTTTTTGGCTACTTTTAATTTATCGGAAAAGCCCACCTCTTCGGCCATAATAAAAATAACCGTCAGCAAAATTAAAAACGCTTCGGTCATTATATTGCCAAAGGAGGCCAGGGTATTGCCGGCGATACGCAGCGCGGCACCCGGGTCAATACTCTCAGTTAGGGCGGATGCTTCTAAGTCGATACCCAATGTTTGCAGCTTTTTGATCAGCCCCTGAAACATGGTCATCAGGCGCTCTTGATAGAGGGGGATATCCTGGCGAAACTCCGCTACCGAGCTGCCCACCACCGCACTGATACCGCCGACAATAGCGACGATAATGATAATAATTGAAACAATCGCCAGACCATTTGGCAGGCCCCGCTTTTTTAGCCACAGCAGCAGTGGTGAGCACACCACCGCAATAAACAGGGACAGTAAAAACGGCACTAAAATAGCCTCGGCCGCGCGCATGCCCGCCACCACCACCACAAAAGCGGCAGAGATTAAAATAAAGCGCGAAACCCCGGAAAATTCGGGTGTGGCTTGAGTGGGCGTCATAGTCAAATCCTGTCAATCCTGTTGGCTTTGCAAGGTCTCCAGCAAAGCTTGTAAATGTTCAATGCCCTCGGCACTTAGCAAATGACCGCTGCGGGTGCTGCCCAAATAGTACTGCTGCTCCAGTTCGACACAACGCAGCCGCACCCGTTCCAATTGTGCATCGTGGCGAATGGGCACACTGGTAAAAACCGACCAGTCATTGTCGCTGGCCTGGCCGTTTACCACCAGGCTTAAAAAACGCAGTACCGCTTCTCTATCGAGCTGATAGTGGGGGGTGCGCACCAAGCTTAACACCAGTAATACCAAACCCAGTATCGCAAGGCTAATTAATATCGCAATTAAGTAGTTCACTAGGGCACCTCTGAATAAGCTATTGAGCGAATATTAGGCGCAAGGCAATGGCGACCGTCGCCACGATAATTACCGGTTTAACCAGGCGCGCGCCCTGGCTGATGACCAAGTTAGAGCCCAGCCGAGCGCCCACAAACTGGGCCAGCGCCATAATTATAGCCAGCCCCCACACCAGCTGGCCGCCGAGCATAAATACTACCATAGAGGTAAAATTAGTAATTAGCACAAGCGGCTTAGTATGGGCGGTGGCCTTGCGCATATTATTGCCGCGCAAACCGGCAAAGGCGACCGCGTAAAACGAGCCCATACCCGGCCCAAATAGCCCCCCGTAAAAGCCGATACCACCGGCCACCGACACATCAAACGCCCCCCGCGACAGCTTGGCCGGGGTGTCGACATCAGCAATGCTAGGGGAAAACAGCATATACACAGCCACCAAGATCAAGGCATAGGGAATGGCCGCCTTGAGCAGCGCCGCATCGATAGCCTGCACCCCCCAAGTGCCCAATAGGGCACCGATAAAGGCACACAGCAATGCCAGGCGCAGCTCTTTAAAATTAATTTGCCCCTTTTGAAAAAAGTTAATCGTAGAGGACAAGGTGCCAAATACACTTTGAAACTTATTGGTGGCCAGGGCATTTAGGGGTGGCAGGCCCGCCCACAGCAACATCGGCAGCACAATCATACCACCGGCCCCAGCAATAGAGCTGATAAAACCAGCCGCAAAGGCCACTAACACTAGGCCCAGCACCACATAGAGGGATAAATCCACACCCAAATCCATCGACAGACCTCAATTGTTTTAGCGACTGGCCGATAGTAAGGCTAAAGCGGCCAAAAGCATAGAGCACCTATAAGGTAACACTGGCGCTAGTGCCCTGGGCTGGCTGCCCTGCTCAACCATTGAGATGTAGAGGAGTTACAATGGAACTACGCACCCTGATCAATCAGGCCACCGATCTACCCAAAATCCCCGAAGTTGTACAGCAGCTGCTCGAAAGCTTTAACAGCGCCGATAGCAACGCCAATGAGATTGGCGAGCAGTTGAGCAAAGACCAAGCCCTGACCGCCAAGGTCTTGCGCATGGCCAACTCCACCTATTTTGGCGGTGCCCGCAGCGTCGGCAGTGTTAACGAAGCGGTGGTATTTCTGGGCCTGAATAGCCTGCGCACCCTGGTATTGGCCTCGGGTATTAGCTCCTCCTTTAAGGCCCCAGCTCACATTGATATTCAACAATTTTGGCGCGACAGCTTTGCCGTTGCTGGCATTTGCCGCTGGCTGTGCCGCTTTAGCGATCAACAGCTAGATCGGGAACTGGCGTTTACCTGCGGCATGATGCACAACGTGGGCACTATTTTGGTGAGTATTTTATGCCCCGAGGAATCAATAGAAATCGAAGCGGCGGTTGAGGCAGGTGGCGAACGCCAGGAAATTGAAATGGCCAAACTGGGCTTTACCCAGTTACAGGCGGGTTCAGAATTGGCCGAGCGCTGGCGCTTCCCAACCGAGTTGGGCCAAGCCCTGCTGCACCAACAGCAACCCGATAACAGCGAGCCCTACTCGGCTTACGCGGGCATCTTGTATCTGGCCAGCTATATCTACACCCTGCCAGAGGCGGATAAGCGCGATATGTGGTTGGCCCACTTCCCCACCGCCACCGCCGAGCGCCTCGGCCTAAAGTTAGAAGCCCTGTTAGATCAGGTGGATGAAGCGGTGGATGATAGTTTGGGGGATATCCTCAGCTAGCCCCCGTTAACTCCAACAGTTTCACAGCAGTCAGAAGACAAGCTTGCCGCCTTCGGGCGGTTTTTTTATCGGCAGGCAAGCCGCATTTATAGCTCAAAGATTTTACCGGGATTGAGGATATTGTTCGGGTCCATGGCCCGTTTGAGGGTTTTCATCAGCTCAATTTCCGCCTCGCTGCGGCTGATGTCCAGGTAGGGGCGTTTCTCTAGGCCAATACCGTGCTCGGCCGAAACCACGCCATCTCGCTCACGCAGCTCTGAGTAGACAATATCATTGACCTTATCTTTAGCGCTTTCGTATTCGCCGGCAGCGCGGATCACAAAGTGCAAATTGCCATCGCCCAAATGGCCAAAGGTAATACAGCAGCTGTCTTCAGGCCAAGCCTCGTCAATACGCTTATGTACCGCCGCCACATAGCTTTCCATATGGGCCAGGGGCACGCTGATGTCGAACACAAAGTAGGGGAATAGCGCCATCAGCGCTTCCACATCATCGCGAATTGCCCAGATGGCTTCGGACTCGGCCTTGGACTTGGCCAGCACCGCATCGGCAATTAGGCCCTGTTCAAACAGCTGCTCTAGGGTGGCGTTAAAACGCTGATCATCGGCGGCCTGATCGGCGCCGAGGGATTCGATAATGACGTAATAGGGGTAGTCGTTGGCAAGCGGGTAGCGATGGCGCTCACCGCCCTGGCACACCGCCTCGTAAAAGTTTGACCACATCACTTCAAACGAGCTCATGCCACCGCCCAATAATTTATCGGCGCTGCCGAGCAGGTCGATCAGCTGCTCAAAATTTTCTACCGCCACCAGCGCGGTATTGTGGCTGATGGGGGCCGCCTGCAAGCGCAACACCGCTCGGGTAATCACCCCCAGGGTGCCCTCAGAGCCGATAAAAAATTGCTTCAGATCGTAGCCGGTATTATTTTTAATCACCGACTTCATCGAGTTAAGCACTGTGCCATCGGCCATCACCGCCTCAAGCCCCAGCGCCATCTCCCGCGCCATGCCATAGCGCACCACTCGATTGCCACCGGCATTGGTGGCCAGGTTGCCACCGATGGTGGCGCTGCCACGGGCGCCCAAGTCTAAAGGGAAAAACAAGTCCTGGTCAGCGGCGGCCTCCTGCACGGTTTGCAGCGGCACACCGGCCTGCACAACGGCGGTACGGGCGCGCACATCGAGCTGTTCAAGCTGGTTCATTCGCTCCAGCGACAGTAAGATTTCTTCGCTGCTCATAATGGTGCCACCCACCAGGCCACTGCCACCGCCCCGGGTCACGATGGCCTGGCCCTGCTCATTACACAGTGCCATGAGCTGAGACACCTCTTCGGTCGAGGCCGGGCGCAGCACCGCTTTGGGGTGCATAAACACACAGGCCGGATGATCCTTAACCGCCTCACCACAAATAATTCCCTGGGGGCCGACAATCGCCTCTAGCTGTTGAAGAATATTCATCGTTTCGTCCTCAATACTGTTAGTGGCTTCTGTGTCAGTGGCTTCGATACCGAGACTTGGGGTGGGGAGTCGCTTCTGGGGGACGCATAAACCCCCTCAAGGCTCGTCTCGAAGCCAATGATCCCAACAAACCCAACAAACCCAACAAACCCAATAATAAAACCTATAAAACCACTTCAATCAAACGCGGCCCCTTAGTGCCCATGGCGTCTTTAAACTGGGCCTCAAACTCTTCTACATTGGTGGCGCGGGTGGCGTTAACCCCCTGCGCTTCGGCGAGTTTGACCCAGTCCAGTGTAGGGTTGGACAAATCCAGCATCGACTTGGCCCGCTCACCTGGGTTTTCCACCCCCACGCGCATCAGCTCCAAGTTCAAAATCGCATAGCTGGCGTTATTGTAGAGCACCACCACAACATCTAAGTTCTCGCGCGCCATCGTCCACAGGGCCTGGTTGGTGTACATACCGGCGCCGTCGGCTTGCAGGTTGATCACCTTGCGCTCGGGGCAGGCCAGCGCTGCACCCACCGCCAGCGGCATACCCTGGCCGATGGCACCGCCAGTTAGGGTCATCCAGTCGTGGGGGGCGGCGCCCTCGTACAAGCCGTAAGAGAAGATACCCGAGGTATTGGCCTCATCCGAGACAATGGCGTTGTCGGGTATATAGCTGGCGACCACGGCGCCCACCGCCTCGGCGGTAAAGGGCTGGTCCACACCGGGGATCGGCGGCAGCGCTGGGTCTGCCTCTGGCACCAGCTCCGGCGCACCCAGGGCTTCCACCAGACGCTGTAACGCGTCTAACTGATCATCGCGGGCGTCGGCCAGTTGTTGAATTTGACAGCCCTCGGGGGTTAACACACTGGGCTTGCCCGGATAGGCAAAGAAAGACACCGGGGCCTTGGTGCCCACCACGACCATTTTGCTAAAGTCTTTTAATACATCGGCGGCAAACTCGCCCAGATAGGGTAAACGCTCGATGGCGGGGCGGCCGCGACCGCGCTGGATGCGGGCCGGAAATACCTCGCAGATCACCTTGGCGCCGGTGGCCGCTTCGATCCGCTTGGCCAGTACCAGGCCCTCGGCACGCAGGGCTTTGCCGCCGATAAACAAACAGGTCTGGGCGCCGGCCTTGAGGGCTTCGGCGGCGCCGGCGATTTCAGCATCGCCCACTTTTGGCCAAGGGGCCGCGGCCACTGGAGCCACTGGGCCGGAAGATTCGCTCCAGGCG